>NZ_QOAY01000145.1:0-378 GCF_003314775.1 Microbacterium sp. H6
CGTCGCGCTCCGTCTGCGGCGTCGACGCCGGAAGGGCCTCCGCGGTCATCAGGCCGCCGCTCGGGCCTGGGGGGCCGCAACGGCGTCGAGCACGCGGGCGATGACGGTGTCGCTGCTGGTGCCGGCGAACTCGGCCTCGGCGTCGAGCAGCAGACGGTGCTGCCACACCGGGCGGGCGAGCACCTTGATGTCGTCCGGGAGCACGAAGTGGCGTCCCTGAGCCGCGGCCCAGACCTTGGCGATGCGGATCATCGCGATCGCACCGCGCACCGAGACGCCGAGACGGATGGCGCCGTCCTCACGAGTCGCCTCGGCGAGCTCTGCCACGTAGCGGAGCACGGCGGGCTCGACGTGTACGGTGGCCGCGAGGTCGGCCAT
>NZ_QOAY01000145.1:418-1204 GCF_003314775.1 Microbacterium sp. H6
GCGACGGCGCTGGTCGTGATGATCGCGGACAGACCTGCAGACGGGTTGCGGTCGGAGGCGCCGGCGAGGATGCTCTCGGTCACCGCGAGGTCGGGGTATCCGATCGAGGTCTTGATCAGGAAGCGGTCGAGCTGCGCCTCGGGCAGCTTGTAGGTTCCCGCCTGCTCGATGGGGTTCTGCGTGGCGATCACGAGGAACGGGCGCCCGGCCTCGTGGGTGACACCGTCGACCGTCACGCGCGACTCCTCCATGACCTCGAGCAGCGCCGACTGGGTCTTCGGCGAGGCACGGTTGATCTCGTCGGCGAGCACGATCGACGCGAAGATCGGGCCCTTGTGGAACTCGAAGCGGTGCGACTGCTGGTCGTAGATCGTCACACCCGTCACGTCGGACGGCAGCAGGTCGGGGGTGAACTGGATGCGCGTGCTGGTGCCCTGCACGGTCGCGGCCAGCGCCTTGGCGAGGCTGGTCTTGCCCGTGCCCGGTGCGTCTTCGAGGAGCACATGGCCCTCGGCGAGCATCGAGGCCAGCACGAGACCGACGATCTCCTGCTTGCCCTGCACGGCCTTGTCGATGTTCTCGACGAGGCGCTGGAAGGTGCCCTGGAACCAGGCGGCCTGCTCGGGGGTCATTGTCATGAGTGTGTCGTTCCTTGTTGTTGTTCAGAACCGGTGTTCACAGCGGGGTTGGGGAGACAGGTCACTGCCAGACTCGGTGCTCGAAGGCGGTGCCGTTGACCATCACCCAGGCTTCGATCACGCCACGGCGGTTGCCGAGGTAGCAGCT
>NZ_QOAY01000145.1:1245-2355 GCF_003314775.1 Microbacterium sp. H6
AGCCGGCCGCCGTAGCTGCCGTTGCCGTCCATGGTGATCGAGTACGGTCCACCCCATACGCCGCCATACGTCGCGTCGTTGTTGTTGCACTGCACGGAGATGGTCTGCCCCGGGTCGAAGTCCTGAGCGTTCAGGTAGAAGTACGCGCAGGTGCCGTCGTTGCAGTTCGGCTGGCCGTTCGCGTTGCCGGTCGAGGTGACCCAGGCGCGCGGATTGGGCTTCGGACCCGACGTGCCGGCTTCGCTCCGCGTGATCTTCTGCCCCGCGTCGTCCGTCACCTCGACGTCGATCGTGTGGCGCTGGCTGTAGCCGTCGCCCACGGTGGTGCTTCCGTTCGCACCGACGTGCGTCCACCCGCCGCCGTCGATCCGGATGCGCACGACCTTGATCCCACGTCCGTTGGCCGAGACGTTCGCGTTCCATCCGAACGTCACGCTCTTCGGGTTCGAGTTCACCGTCACCGAGGGCTGCCTCAGCGGTCCATAGGGATTGCCGGACATCTGGTTCGAGGCGTCGCTCGAGTAGGTCTGGCCGTCGACCGTCGAGACGGCACGGACCCGCACGTTGTAGTTCGTGCCGTTCGAGAGGCCGGTGATGACGTTGTTGCCCGGCATCGCCGCCCAGTTGCCCCCGATGGAGTACTGGTACTGCACCTCGTTCGACCTCGCACCGTTGAGCGCGCCGGGAGACCAGGTGAGCGTGAGCGACCGATCGCCTTCGGCGACGTTCGACAGCGAGGGCGCACCCGGCTTGTTCACACCGCGACGCGGTGCCGACATCGGGCTCCATTCACCCCAGTCCGCCTTGTTGTGCGCGCGGATGCGATACGTATACGGCGTCTCCGAGGTCGGGACCTTCACCGCCTGCGACCTGGCGTCGGCTCCCGGCGTGATGGTGTTCCGCAGCGTGCCTCCCTCCCACACCTGCAGCTGGAACGAGTCGATCGGGTCGCCGTTCGCGTTCCCCGGCACCCAGTTCACCTGCATCTGCGCCTCGGTGCCCACGCCCTGCAGCTGTGTGACGGTGGGCGCGGCGGCGGGCATCGGCGGCCCCGCGGGCACCTCGGAGGCCGACCAGCCGCTCCAGCTCGACGGCTCGGGCGCGCGGTTG
>NZ_QOAY01000111.1:0-10043 GCF_003314775.1 Microbacterium sp. H6
GGACCTCCACGAGCTCGGGGCGGCCCTGCGTGAGCGTCCCGGTCTTGTCGAACGCGGCGGAGCGCACCCGGGCGATCTGTTCGATCACGGCCCCGCTCTTCATGATCACCCCGGATTTCGCCGCCCGTGAGAGGCCGCCGAGGAATGCCACGGGCGCCGCGATGAGGAGGGGGCACGGCGTCGCCAGCACGAGCACCTCGGCAAAGCGCGTGGAGTCGCCGGAGATCGCCCATGCGGTGCCGGCGAGCACGAGCGACACGGCGGTGAACGGGATGGCGAAGCGGTCGGCGAGGCGGACGATCGGCGCGTGCGACGACTCGGCGGAGTGCACCAGCGCGACGATCTGCTGGTACTGGCTGTCGGCACCGGTGCGCAGTGCTCTGATGCGGACGGCGCGGCTTCCGTTGATCGCCCCGGACAGCACCTCCCCGCCCGCCTCGCGCGTGACCGGCATGCTCTCGCCCGTCAGCGAGGACTCGTCGAACGTCCCCGTGTCGGTCAGGAGCGTCGCATCCACCGGCACGATCTCGGAGGGGCGCACCAGCAGCACGTCGCCGACCGCGACATCGTCGATCGGCACGTCGCGAGCTTCGTCGGAATCGGGCGAGTCCGGGTGTACCAGAACATGGGCGATGCGAGGCGAGCGGTCCAGCAGCGCCGACAGATCCCGCTTGGCCCTGCGTCCGGCGAAGTCCTCGAGCGCCTCACCGCCGGAGAGCATCAGCACGATGATGAGCGCAGCGATGTACTCGCCGACCGCCAGCGTGGCGACCATCGCGACGACGGCCAGGATGTCGAGCCCGACGTGTCCGTGCAGCACGTCGCGTACCATGCCGACCAGTGTCCAGACCACGATGGCCGACACGTACACCGTGGCGAGCCAGCGGCCGATCCCCGCTTCGTCCACCGCGTGCAGCACCCCCACCGCAGCGAAGACCAACACGGTGAGCGTGATCACGGGGTACCGCCACAGCGGTCGAAGCGCGCGCATGCGTCCAGCATCCCGGGAAAGCGGTATCGGCGCCAGTGCCCGTGCGAGGCACTGTTCATGACAGTGGCCGGCACTCTTTCGACCACATCGCTTAAGCGATATAGTCGGCCGCGAGACGCACCGATGCGGCTCGATCTGGACACGACGACGAAGGAGACGAACTGTCATGAGTCAGCCGAAAGCCAGTAACCACCGGTTCCGTAGAGCACTTGCAGCCGCTGCGGCCCTCGCGCTCGCGGGGATGGGGGCGGTCGCCGGATCGACCGCGGCCGCTGCGGACGACACGGCCGCCGAGCCGAAGCTCGCTGTCTACGTGGAAGTCAACTCGAACGATTTAGCGAATGTCGCCGACTACACGCTCGCCGATTCGGGTCGGCCGGCCGTCGACCTGGCGATGATCTTCGCCGCCAACATCAACTACGACGGCGAGAAGGCCTACCTGCACTTCAACGAGCGCGTCACCGAGACGCTTCAGGATGCGCAGAACCAGATCCGACCGCTGCAGGCCCGCGGCACGAAGGTGCTGTTGTCCGTGCTGGGGAATCATCAGGGTGCCGGGTTCGCGAACTTCACGTCGTTCGCGGCCGCGGACGCCTTCGCCGCCCAGCTCGCCGACGCGGTCACGACCTACGGCCTCGACGGCATCGACTTCGACGACGAGTGGACGAACTACGGCGCGAACGGCACGCCGCAGCCCAACGCGCAGTCCTTCGGGTGGCTCGTCTCGGCGCTGCGTGATCGCCTCGGCCCTGACAAGATCATCACCCTGTACGCGATCGGCGAGACCTACACCGTGACGGACTTCACCCGGTTCGATGCCGCAGCGGTGATCGACCACGCCTGGAACCCCTACTACCCGTCCTACAACGCCCCCACGGTGCCGGGTCTCGAGGACAGGGCACGCCTCGGCGCGGCCGCGATCGACCTGTCGAACGTGAGCTCCGCGACAGCCGCGGACTACGCCCAGCGCACGGTCTCCGACGGCTACGGCGTCTATGTGGCGTACAACCTGACCGCGACCGACCAGTCGGGGCTGCTCTCCGGGATCACGCAGGCGCTCAAGGGAGAGGCGACCGAGTACCGAGCGGCTCCGTGAGCGGCACGAGACCCGATCAGTCGAGATCGAAGAGCTCGATCTGACGGAGCGTGACCTCGGCTTCCGCCCGGACGCGGATCGCCGAGGTCACGACTCGTTCCGTGAACGTGAAGGGCGTCGTACGGTCGGCCGGGAGCTCGCAGACATGGGTCGTCGCGACGGTCTCCCACTCACCCGCAGTCGTCAGGCGCTCCCACAGCAGGGCGGAGGAGGAGGCCTCTGAGGTCGTGGTCACCGTGACGTCGCTGACACTCTGCGGCGAGGGGAACCGCCATCCGATCCAGTCCCCGGTGTGCAGGGTGCTCTCCTGCCGACCTTCGAGGGCGAGGCCCGCGCCATCGTCGAAGAGGTGCTCGGGGTTCGTGACCCCTGACGAGGCGAGGGGGTATCCGTCGCGCGACGTCAGATCCTGATGCCAGGGCACCGAGTGCTGCTGCGGATCCGCGACTTCCAGCGCCAGGAGGGGGTCGGTACCGAACCGCAGCTCGAGAACGGAGTCTCCGACCAGCGCATCGATCGGCAGGTCTGCCGACGTCAGGGTCACGCCGTCGAGTCGCGCCTCCTGCAGCACATGGGCGGACGGAGCGGAGCGTCGTGACCGGATCCGCAGCGTCGAGCCGTCGCCGCGAGCCACGCGGATGTCGTCGAACAGCGGGGACCCGATCCGGAGTCGTCCCGAGGCGAGCTCCAGGGGATAGAGCCCGAGTGCGGCCCAGAGCCACCACGCGCTCATCTCGCCGTTGTCCTCGTCGCCCGGGTACCCCTGGCCGATGTGGGCGCCGGCGAACAGGCGCCCGGCGAGGTCGTGCACGACGGACGCGGTCTGCCACGGGCGGTCGGAGAACGCGTACATGAAGGGGATGTGGTGAGCGGGTTGGTTGGAGATCGCGCACATCCCCGACCGCAGGGCGCGTGCCTCCCGCTGCTCGTGGATCACGGTGCCGTATGCACCGCCGAAACGCTCGTCCGCGGTCTCGGGTTCGGCGAAGAGCGCGTCGAGATGGCGGCCGAGACGTTCGGGGCCGCCGTGGAGGTCAGCCAGTCCTGCGCCGTCGTGCACGGCTCCGACCGACATGCCCCAGGCGTTCGTCTCGACGTTGTCTCCGCCCCAGGAGCGGGGGTCGAAGCCTCCTGCGAACTCGCCGAGGGAATCCCTGCCGCGGAAGAATCCGGTGTCCGGGTCGAACAGGGTGCGATACGACCGCGCGCGGTTCGCGAAGTAGCGGGCGAAGGATCGATAGCGGGCAGCATCCGATGCGGACTCGCACTCGGCGGCCAGCTGCGCGGCGAAGTGGCCGAGGGCGGCATCGCTCACCGCGTTCTCGATGCTCCAGCTCATGCCCTCGGGCACCTCCGAGGAGATGTACCCGGTGAACCGGCCGGTCGCGATCCCCTTGCGGCCATGGCGTGCGTCGGGCCCCGGCTCGCAGGCGTTCCGCCACCCGCTCTCGAAGGCGGCCGCGCGGTCGAACCCGACGCCCCAGCGGGCGGCATCTCCGAAGATCTGGTCGCTGGAGGTGCCGACCATGCTGTCGACGTACCCCGGGGCGCTCCACCTCGCCATCCAGCCTCCGCGGCGATACTGCTCCAACTGACCTTCGAGGAGGCGCCCCGTGAGCGCGGGGTCGAGCAGGGCGAGCGCCGGCCACTCGGTGCGATAGGTGTCCCAGTAGCCGTTGTTGACGACGAGCTCACCGTCGACGATCGGTGGGGTATCGCCCCAGGACGCACGCGCAGCGAACACGTCGGCGAACCGCCAGACGGGCGCCTCCGCCGTCCCGACGTTCTCCGCGGCGCTGTTGGGGTACAGGTGCATCCGGTGGAGGGCGGCGGCGATCCGGGAGCGGTGCTCTTCGTCGGCGAGCGAGCGATAGGGGAGGTCGGCGTCCGCCAGCGGGGGGATCGTCACGCGCGACAGCGGCCGATCCCACTGGGCAGCGGTCGCATCGCGCAGCTCCTCGTAGGCGATCGGCGCCGGCGCCTCGGTCTCCAGGGCACGTCGGGCCTGTCCCACGGAGAGGAAGGAGATGCCGATCCGCACCTCGAGTGAGCCCCGTCCGGAGACGTGGCCCGCGACCGCACCGCGTCCGTCATCATCGAGCGGACCGTGTGCGAAGGTTGGCCCGTCCCCACTGGCGTCCCGGTCGGGGTGCATCACCACTCCGGCGAAGAAGCAGCGGGGAGCGTTGCCCCACTCCTCGGAGCCTTCAGGGATCCAGCCCTCGAACCCCCCGGCGTCCGTCCAGGCGAGGCATCCTTCGTCGCTGAGCTGGTCGATGACGAAGCCGATGCGGGCGTCGGCGTCGGAGCTGCACACGCGGAACGCGCCGGTGTGGGCGGTCGCCGTCAGCTGGACGCGCAGGCCATCGCCGAGCTCTGCCGCGTATTCGTGCGGCCGCGCCCGTTCGGTGCCCGGTGTGATCCAGCGCCGTCGCCCTGCACGGCTCGATGTCGGGTCTCCGAGGAAGGGCATCAGCTGCAGCACGGAACGATCGCCGATCCAGGGGCTGGGCTGATGCGAGAACTGCAGGGCCTCGAGTCGTCGCCCCTGCGGGTCGTCGTGCACGAACGGGCGATACGGCCAGCGGGAATCCTCCGCATCGGTCGCCGGCGTGACGAACGTGAACCCGTGGGGCACGGCGACCGCCGGGATGGTGTTACCGCGGGAGAATCGTGCACCCGAGTGCGAGCCGCGGCGGGTGTCGACGCGTTCCGCGGGTGCGAGGTCGGCCGGCGCCGGCACCCTCTCCTCGACCATGAGCTGCACGAAGCCCGTGCAGCGCGAGGGGAGGTCCGCGGCATCGGCACGGGAAGCATCGGCAGGGGAAGCATCGGCAGGGGAAGTATCGGCAGGCAGAGCCGCGGTGCCGAACACGACCTCGACCACCCCCGCGTGACCGGCGAAGGGAGCGAGGGCGACGGTGTCGGCGTTCCATTGCTCCGGCAGGCTCCACCGGGCGTCGAACTGCGCCTGCGCGGTGACCGGGAAGTCGTAGCGGTCCCGCACGGCCGCGTCGTCGCTCAGCCGCGAGCCGTCGGCGAAGCGCACATCGACCGTCACAGCGAGTGAGGCGTGCGGTGCCAGCGTCGCCGCCGGCCCGTCCGCGTAGAACGCCCAGTGCAGCACGGTGTCCTGGGTGATCTCGACAGCGGGGAGATCCGGAACGTCGAGCCGCTGCTCGCCGGCGGACGGATCGAACGAGAAGGCGAAGACCGGAGCCCGGAGCACGCCGCTGCGGGGGCGGGAAGACGGGGGATCGGCCGGGCCGTCCGCCGGGATGAGGTGCACGCTGCTCACCCCTTGATCGCGCCTTCCTGCACGCCCTTGAAGAAGAACCGCTGCGTGAACGAGAACATGATCACGATGGGGACGAGGGCGATCATGGTGCCGGCCGCGATCAGACGCGGGTCGACCGAGAAGCTGCTGTTGAGGTAGGCCATGCCGACCGTCAGCGTGTACTTCGCGGGATCGGAGAGCACGATCAACGGCCAGAGGTAGTCGTCCCAGGCGCCGATGAAGGCGAAGATCGCCACCACCGAGACCATGCCGCGGATGTTCGGCCACACGATGTGGCGGATGCGCTGCCACGTGGTCGCGCCGTCGACGGTGGCCGCGTCGAGCACGTCCTTCGGGATCATGCGGCACGCGGTGGCGACCAGCAGCACGTTCATGGCGCTGATCGCTCCGGGCAGGAACACTCCCCACAGGGTGTCGGCGAGGCCGAGCGCACGGATCGTGAGGAAATTGCTCGTCACGGTCACCTCGCCGGGGAACAGCAGGGTCGACAGCAGGATGCCCATCACGATCCACTTGCCGCGGAACTTCATGCAGGCGAGCGCATAGCCGGCGAATGTGGCCAGGATCACGTTGCTGATCACGGTGCCGACGGAGACGAGCAGCGAGTGCCACGCATACAGGTACACGGGCACGACGTCGGCGACCCTGGTGTAGTTCTGCAGGGTCGGCTCGCGCGGGATCAGCTCCGGGGGGAAGGAGTAGATGTTCTCGGTCGCGCCCTTGAACGAGGTCGACAGCTGCCACACGAACGGTCCGATGACCAGGAAGAGCACGAGCACCAGCAAGGCGTATCGGCCGATCAGCCCGCCGAGAGTCGGCTTGCTGAAGTCGCCGGAGCCGCGGTGCCGGAAGATGCGCTCGCGCGCGGGAGCGGGAGCGTCCTGCGGCTTCTCATCGCGTTCGGGCGCGGTGATCGTCTGAGCGGTCATGCGGGAGCCTTCGCCTTCTTCTCGCGGTTCATGAACGCGATCGCCGCGAGCGGTATGAGCGTCAGGAGGAACAGGGCGACGCTGATCGCAGAGGCGTAGCCGATGTTGCCGTTCAGGCCGGAGCCGACCTGGCGGATGAGCATCACGAGCGACATGTCGTAGCCGCCGGGGCCGCCCGTGCTCTTGGACAGCACGTCGAGCTCGGCGAACACGCGCATGGCCGAGACGGCGATCAGCACCGCGATGAGGAGCATCGCGCCGCGGACCGACGGGATCGTCACCGAGAGGAAGCGGCGGAACGACCCGGCGCCGTCGAGCATCGCGGCCTCGTGCAGTTCCTTGCCGACGTTCCCGAGGGCAGCGAGGTACACGACCATGTAGTAGCCGAGTCCCTTCCACACCGTGAGCAGGATGGCGCACCCGAGCAGCAGCCAGCGGTCGACGAGGAAGGGCATCGGCTTGTCGATCAGGCCGAGGAAGTCGAGCGTCTGGTTGATGATGCCGCGGCTGTCGAACAGCCAGGTCCAGATGAGGGCGACCACCACGACCGAGGCGATCACGGGGAAGTAGAACGTGGTGCGGAAGAACGAGATGCCCGGCAGCTTCTTCTGCACGAGGAGGGCGAGCAGCAGCGGCAGGATCGTGAGCAGGGGCACGCACACCACCACGTAGATGAGACACGTGGTGAGGGCGTTCCAGAACATCTCGTCGCCGAACATGCGCTCGTAGTTGGCTCCACCGACGAAGCCGGGCGTGCGCAACGGCCTGGCGTCGGTGAAGCTGAGGAAGACCGTGTTCAGGAAGGGCCAGAGCGCGAACACCAGCACCCAGATCACGGCGGGGGCGATGAGCAGCCACGGTGTGTACCACTTGTGGGATCTCATCGTCTTCCTCCGGCTCCTGGTGCCGGTGTCCGCGCGCATGCTCACTGGTCCACGCGGTTGGCGTTGGCGTACTCGACGATCTTGTCGAGCTGGGCCTTCGGGTCCGCTTCGCCGTTGACGGCGAGGGCGATCTGCTGGGTCATGTAGGTGGCCATGTCGGACGTCCACTGGAACGGCAGGGCCTTGGCATCCTTCATCGCACCGAACACGGTGTCGATCGCGGCGAGCTGCTTCTCGTCGGTGACGGTCGAGGCGATGCTGTCGACGACCTGGTCTCCACCTTCGGCCGTGCCCGGCGCGGTGCCGACGGCCAGCGACGAGAACGCGACCTGGTTCTCCTGGTTCGTCGCGAACTCCGCGAACGCGAGCGCGGCTTCCTTGTTGTCGGAGTCGGCCGAGACGTTCAGTCCCTGCACGTACAGGGGTGCGACCCCGAGGCGGGGCGTTGCGACCGTGTTCTCGAGCAGTGCCGGGGCGTCCTTCTGCAGGTCGGTCGTGAACCCGGTGCCGCCGGTCGTGAAGGCGACCTTCTCCTGGATGTACGCCTCGGCGTTCCCGCCGTAGTCGCCCGTGAGGGCCTCGGCGGGCATGGCGCCCGCGGCGTAGGCGTCGGCGTACTTCTGGATGATCGCCGCCGCCTCGTCGGTGTTGAAGTCGAACTCGCCCTTGTCGTCGATGACCTCCATGCCGGCGGCCGTGAACGTGTCGAGGGCCGGGATGGAGGAGAGCAGCTGCACCTTGCCGCCAGACTCCGTCGCCACGTCTTCCGCGAGGGTGAGGAGCTCGTCGACCGTGGTCGGCAGGTTCTGCTCGGTCACCCCGAACGGCGCGAGCTGCGCGAGGTTCCACCACGAGGCGTCGCTGGAGAGGTACCAGGGGAGGCCGTAGGTTCCCTCGACACCGGGGTAGGCGCTGTACGCCTCCCATGCGCCGGTGTTGTAGGTCGACTTCAGATCGGGGTCCGCGGTCTCCAGGTCCACGAGCTTGCCTGCCGCGACGAGCGGGTAGGCGATGTCCGGCGGCAGGTTCAGCACATCGGGCAGGGTGTCGGCGTTCGCCTGGCTCAGGATCTTCTCCTGGTAGCCGTCGCCCGGCTGGTCGAGCCACTCCACCGTGACGTCGGGGTGCTCCTTCTCGAACGCGGCGATGAGGTCTTCGAAGTACGGGGTGAACTTCTCGTTCTTGAGCGACCAGGTCTGGAACTGGATCTTCCCGCTCAGCTCGCCCGATGTGTCGATGGGGCCGGAAGCACCGGAGGATGCGCCGCCTCCCGTGCAACTCGTCAGCGCCAGAACGCCGATGGTGAATGCTGCCAGAGCGACAATGCGTGTGGGAACTTTCATCGTGCTTCTTCCTCGAGGCGGGCGAATCCGCGCGGCAGTCCGATCGGGGACTACAACGCTTTAGCAGATGAAACCATCCGATTCCGTCCCTGTCAAGACACCCGGCCGCGAGATCACTGTCTGCGCGCAGGACAGGGTGCATCGTCTGTTGCTCAAGCGTTATAGTGGTGCGAAATCCGCCCTCTCCGGAGGACACGTCCGAAAGGTCTGACACATGACGCAGCGCGGCGCCCTCGATGCTCCTCTGAGGTTCGGGGCGAACTACACGCCGTCGAAGAACTGGATGCACTCCTGGCTCGACTTCACCCCCGACGACGTGCGTCGCGACTTCGCCGCCCTCGCCGAGCTCGGGCTCGACCATGTGCGCGTCTTCCCCCTGTGGACCGTGCTGCAGCCGAACCGCACGCTGATCCGCGAGAAGGCGATCGACGACGTGCGCGCCGTCGTCGACATCGCCGGCGAGTTCGGCATGGATGCCAGCATCGATGTGGTCCAGGGGCATCTCTCGAGCTTCGACTTCGTGCCGTCGTGGTTGTACACCTGGCACGACAAGAACATGTTCACCGACCCCAGGGCGCTCGAGGGGCAGATCGCGCTCGTCGACCGCCTGGGGCGAGCGCTGAGCGAGGCGCCGAACTTCCTCGGGCTGACGCTCGGCAACGAGACGAACCAGTTCTCCGCGCACACGCATCCGTCGCCCTGGCCGGTCACGCAGGACGAGGCCGGGGGGTGGATCTCCGCGCTGCTGGCGGCGGCGGAGGCGGCAGCGCCAGGGCTCCCGCACGTCCACAGCGAGTACGACGCGGTCTGGTACATGGACGGGCACGGCTTCACCCCCGCCCATGCCTCCCGTCTCGGCGCGATGACCACGATCCACTCCTGGATCTTCAACGGCACCGCCCAGCGTTACGGCGGGCGTTCCGTCGCCTCCGACCGTCATGCCGAGTACCTGATCGAGCTCTCCCGCGCCTTCGCGACAGACCCCGACCGGGTGGTGTGGCTGCAGGAGGTGGGCGCCCCCTCGAACTGTCTCACCGACGACGAGATGCCCGGCTTCCTGGAAGCGACCGTGCGCTCGGCCGTGCGCACCGAGAACCTCTGGGGCATCACGTGGTGGTGCTCGCACGACGTGAGCCGTGACCTCGGAGACTTCCCCGAACTCGAGTACACCCTGGGGCTGATCGGTCAGGACGGCGCCGCGAAGCCCATCGGTCGGCGTCTCGCCGAACTCATCCCCGAGCTGCGCCAGCGCGTCGCCCCGCCCGCGCGGGACACCGCGATCGTGGTCGACGTCGACGAGCGTGAGGTTCCCGTGAGCCGCGCGGCACTGAGCCCAGGGGGTGCCGTGTTCCAGGCATGGGTGGACGCCTGCGCCGCCGGACTCGATCCGACACTGGTCACCTCGCACGACGCACTCGACCCTGTCGCGCTCGACGCGCGCGGTATCCGCCGCCTGATCCGCCCCGACCTCTCGGCGGATGCCGTCGACCCCTACGGCTCGG
>NZ_QOAY01000111.1:10068-13198 GCF_003314775.1 Microbacterium sp. H6
GAACACGGTCGTTCCCGGCTGATCCGGGTCGGGCGTTCGTCTCAGCCCGTGCGAGTGCTCAGCCCGTGCGAGCGGGCGGAGCCGTGCTCTCGCGCGCCGTGAGCACGGGAGTCGGGCCCTCGACGCTCGGCAGATTCGCTCCCGCCTCGATCTGCTGCAGCAGCAGGGTGGCGGCACGCTCTCCGAGTTCGAAGGTGTCGCGGGTCATCGCCGTGATCGACGGATTGATGAGCCCGGCGATGACCGAGTCGTCGAAAGAGGCGAGGGAGACATCGCGAGGGACGGCGCGGCCCATCTCCTGGGCCACACGGAGACCTGCGACCGCCATCACGTCGTTGTCGTAGACGATGGCCGTCGGGCGCTGTCGCCCCGACAGCAGTGTCCGCGTCACCGCGGAGGCGCGTGCGGGTGAGAAGTCGGTGGTGATGACCTCGCCCTCGAGGCCGTCGGCGGTCATGCCCTCGAGCACCTGGGCCCGCAGTCGCGTGTGCTCGAGCTCGGCAGGCCCAGCGACGTAGGCGATGCGGGTGTGTCCGAGCGCGGACAGGTAGGAGAAGAGCGTCTCGGCCACGGTGTCGTCGCCGATCCAGACGCTGGGCACCGAACCCTCGGGGGAGGGCTCCGACCCGATCATCACGGCGCGGGCGTCGAGGGCTTCGATGCGCCCGACCCTGGGATCGTCTTCGCGGGGGTCGATGAAGATGAACCCGTCGACCTGATTGGAGGAGCGCCACTGCCGGTGCACCTCCATCTCCTCCGCGACATCGGCGACGAGTCGCAGCTGCAGGCTCACCTTGCTCTCCGACAGACGCGATTCGATGCCGGCGATGAGGTCGGTGAAGAAGGCCTCGGAGCCCAGGGAACGAGCGGGGCGGGCGAGGGCGAAGCCCACCGTGTTGGCGCGCGCGCCGACCAGTGCGCGCGCCGCGGAGCTCGGCTGCCAGCCGTTCTCCTCGACGATCGCGAGGATGCGGTGCCTGGTCTCCTCGCTCACGCCGGGGCGCCCGTTGAGGGCGAAGGAGACGGCACCGGGGGACACGCCAGCCATGCGCGCGATATCGGCGATCGTGACGCGTTTCGCCGGACTCATAGTCCCTCACCCTACTTGATCGGTTTAGCCTCGGGAAAGAAGCCGGATCGTGCCCTAGACTCGTGCACTAGATCGCTTTAGTACAACAGATAGCATTCAGTCACAGCGCATCACCGCAGACCCGAATCAGCCCTCACCGTCGAGCCCGGAGACCCACTCATGCATGACGACACCTCGCTCACCGTCGGCCGCGTCAAGCGCGTTCTCGAGGAGCGCATCCGCCCGGCGATCCACTCGGCCTCCGTGCCGCTCGGCGTCGAGATCCACGAGCTGCCCGGCGAGCCCATCGCCCCCGCCGAGGGGCTCGCCCTCGACTACGCGCCAGGCGTCGTCGGGGCGCCGTGGGGGCCCGCCTGGGGCACCACCTGGTTCAAGCTCACCGGACGCGTCCCGGCAGAGTGGGCGGGCCGCCGGGTCGAGGCGCTCATCGACCTCGGCTTCGACGTGAACATGACCGGCTTCCAGTGCGAGGCCCTGGCTTATCGTCCGGACGGCACGCCGATCAAGAGCATCAACCCGCGCAACCAGTGGGTGCCGATCGCCGAGACCGCCGCGGGTGACGAACCCATCGAGCTGTACCTCGAGGCGGCGTCCAACCCGGTGCTGCTGGACTACCACCCCTTCCTGCCGACGCAGGAGGGCGACATCCTCACGTCCTCGAAGGAGCCGCTCTACCGCGCCCGCCGGATGGACCTGGCGGTGTTCGAGCCCGAGGTGTTCGACCTGTCCCTCGACCTCGAGGTGCTGTTCGAGCTGCAGGCGGAGCTCCCTGCCACGTCGCCGCGCCGCATGCGCATCCTGCAGGCCATGGACGACGCGCTCGACGTGCTCGACCTGCAGCACATCGTGGAGACCGCCTCCGACGCCCGCGCCCGCCTCGCCGATGTGCTGGCCGCTCCCGCAGAGGCGAGCGCGCACCGCATCTCGGCCGTCGGTCACGCGCACATCGACTCGGCCTGGCTGTGGCCGGTGCGCGAGACGATCCGCAAGGTCGCGCGCACGACCTCGTCCATGACCACGCTCATCGAGGAGCAGCCCGAGTTCCAGTACGGGATGTCGAGCGCGCAGCAGTACGCCTGGATCAAGGAGCACCGCCCCGAGGTGTGGGAGCGGGTCAAGGCTGCGGTCGCCGCCGGACGCTTCCTGCCGCTGGGCGGCATGTGGGTGGAGTCCGACACCGTCATGCCGACGGGAGAGTCGCTCGTGCGGCAGTTCTCGCACGGGCAGCGCTTCTTCGAGCGCGAGTTCGGCATCCGCTCGAAGGGCGTGTGGCTGCCGGACAGCTTCGGCTATTCGCCGGCCCTTCCGCAGCTGATGCGCCGTGCCGGGTTCGAGTGGTTCTTCACGCAGAAGATCTCGTGGAACCAGCAGAACGTGTTCCCGCACCACTCCTTCCTCTGGGAGGGCATCGACGGCTCGCAGGTGTTCACGCACTTCCCGTCGATGGACACCTACAACTCGCAGCTGAGCGGTATGGAGGTGGCGAAGGCCTCCCGTCAGTTCAAGGAGAACCGCCTCAGCTCGCGGTCGATCGCTCCGGTCGGCTGGGGCGACGGCGGCGGCGGCACGACCCGTGAGATGACCGGCAAGGCCGAGCGTCTGCGCGACCTCGAGGGCAGCGCGCAGGTCGTATGGGAGCACCCCGACGTGTTCTTCGACGCCGCCAAGGCCGAGCTGCCGAACCCGGCGGTGTGGGTCGGCGAGCTCTACCTCGAACTGCACCGCGGCACGCTCACCAGCCAGCACGCCACGAAGGCCCTGCACCGCTGGGCCGAGCATGCTCTGATCGAAGCAGAGCTGTGGGCCGCCACCGATGCCGTGCGCACCGGTGCCGAGTACCCGCAGGCGGAGCTCGACCGGCTGTGGCAGGCCGTGCTGTTGCACGAGTTCCACGACATCCTGCCCGGGACATCGATCGCGTGGGTGCACCGCGAGGCCGTCGCCGTGCTGTCCGACGTGCTGTCGGATGCGCGCGACATCGCCGACGCCGCGCGCCGGTCGCTCGCCGGCGAGGGTGACCGCGAGCTGCGGTTCGAGCCG
>NZ_QOAY01000202.1:0-191 GCF_003314775.1 Microbacterium sp. H6
TGCGCCGCCGCCTCGATCGACCGATCCGCGAGGTCGGCCCGTTCGCGTGCCTGCACGGGGTTGTCCGCGACTGTGGCGAGAGCCGCAGGGGCATAGGTGGCGGACAGCGCGTCGAGGGCAGGCTCCGCAGAGGCGAGGGCGGCGTCGAGCGCCGCGCGCTCACCGCGGACGCGCTCGAGCTCCTGCGGGGC
>NZ_QOAY01000202.1:305-19077 GCF_003314775.1 Microbacterium sp. H6
TCGGCGATCCGGATGATGCGTATGTGCCACGCGCGGCGGTCGTGGATCGAATCCTCGATCTCGTCGTCGAGTTTCTGCTTCAGATCGAAGGCCTCGGAGATCTTCGCCTTCGCCGCATCGACGACCCGAGTGAACTCCTCGGTGGCTGCATCGCCGAACTGCGCGACGGCGAAGCCGAGCTCCTCCTTGCTCGAGGTGATGGCATCGTCCGCCTGCACGAGCGCGAGTCCTGCCTGCGTCTCGACCTGCTGGTCGGTGAGAGTGGAGAAGGGGTCGGCGGGGTCCGGTGTCTCCGGCATGGCGCCTCGCTCGCGGATCTCCGCCCGCCGGCGGGCTCCGCGCACCAGTGCCACGACGAGCCACACGAGCAGCGCGACGACGACGACGGCGACGACGATCAGCCCGATGCGGAGCGCGCCGGCGCCCCCGTCGCCCTGGATCTCGTCGGCGGCGAGAGTGATGGCGCCGACCCAATCGCCGTCCGCGGCGAAGGGGACCATCTTGTCCTCGATGCTGTCGAGCTGGCCGAAGCTCACCGGGCCGTCGGGGGCAGCGGAGATGTAGTAGCTGCGCCCGTCGACGGCGATCGCCAGGAGGTACTGTTCGGTGCCGAGGTTGTTGTTCTGCGCGACCGTGTCGGCCCACTGCACGTTGTCGGATGGGTTCGTGAAGTCGTCGACGAGCACGACGAACAGATCGGCGCTCGAATTGTCCGTCAGCTCCTGGAGCCGGGCCTCCACCGTCGCCTCTTCGTCGGCACTGAGCACTCCGGCCTGGTCGGTGACGTATCCGGCATCGAGCGTGACGGGATCGGTCGCGGATGCTGCGGAGGTGCTGAACGCACCGGCGACAACGGCGAGAGCGAGTGCGGCCAGCGTGAGCCACCGTTTCGTCATCGTGTTCCCTCCGACCGGCAGCCGAGCCCCATGCCACGAGTCTATGCACTGGGCCCGACACGCGACAGCACTCGACACGGGTTCGCCGTTCGCCCTCAGCGGAGGCACATACGCTGGAAGGCATGGACGACATCTACGGTTCCGACGTGCTCGCGGCGGGCTGGCGCGAGCGCGGCGCGAAGAAGGTGCCCCAGGTCGCGGCCGAGCCGGATCTCGTGGTCGAGGTCGCCGACGACGGCTTCTGCGGTGCGGTCACACGTGTCCAGGGCGGCAACGTCGAGTTGGAGGACCGCGTGGGCCGTCGGCGGTTGTTCCCCCTCGGCGGAGGGTTCCTCATCGACGGCGCACCCGTGAGGCTGATCGTGCCCGGTGCTGCCGATCAAGGGCGGCGGCGCACGGCATCCGGATCGTTCGTGGTGGCCGATCAGCGCGCCCGCGTCGCTCTGCCCAGCCGAATCCTCGTCGAGGGCAAGCACGATGCCGAACTCGTCGAGAAGGTGTGGGGTGCCGACCTGCGGGTCGAGGGCGTCGTCGTCGAGTTCCTCCAGGGCGTCGACCTGCTCGACGACCTGCTGGCCGCAGAGCCACCCAGCGCGACTCGGCGGTACGGCGTGCTCGTCGACCACCTCGTCCCTGGCTCGAAGGAATCGCGCATCGCCGACGCGGTCGCCCGGGGCCCGCACGGACGCCATCTGCGCATCGTCGGCCACCCGTTCGTCGATGTCTGGCAGTGTGTGACGCCTCGGGCCCTCGGCATCGCGAAGTGGCCGGAGATCCCGCGCGGCATCGAGTGGAAGGTCGGCATCTGCCGTGCCTTCGGCTGGCCGCACGAGACACAGGCCGACATCGCGCGCGCGTGGCAGCACATCCTCTCCAAGGTCACGACCTACCGGGACCTGGAACCGGCGCTGCTGGGCCGTGTGGAGGAGCTCATCGACTTCGTCACCGCGCCGACGGCCTGAGCCCGGGAATCGGGGACGCCGGAGCGACGGACGTCGACGGCTACCCTGGAAACATGCCCGAACCCCGTACCTTCCGAGACGAGCCGGTGTCGTTCGTGCGCCGCAGCGGCCGGATGTCCGACGCGCAGGAGCGCGCCTTCGCCGAGCTCGGCCCGCACTATCTACTCGACGTTCCGCGTGACGTCGCCTGGACCTCCGTGCACCCCGAGGCGCGCCTCGATCCTGCGACCGAGTACGGGCGCACCGCTGACCTCTACGTGGAGGTCGGATCGGGCCAAGGCCACGCGATCGTGGCCGCGGCCTCGTCGCGCCCCGAGGACGACTTCCTCGCCGTCGAGGTGTTCCGCGCCGGCCTCGCCAGGACCATGCTCGACGCCGACAGGGAGGGCGCACGCAACCTGCGCGTCGTCGAGGCGAATGCGCCGGAGGTCCTCTCATCGTTCCTCCCTGAGGCGGCAGCACGCGAGGTGTGGATCTTCTTCCCTGACCCCTGGCACAAGAAGAAGCACACCAAGCGACGCCTGGTGAGACCGGGATTCGGCGACGCCGCAGCGCGAGCGCTCCGTGACGGCGGCCTGCTGAGGCTCGCGACCGACTGGGAGGACTACGCCCTGCAGATGCGCGATGTGCTCGACGCGGATCCGCTGTTCGAGCGCGCATTCGAGGGGGAGTGGGCCGAACGCTTCGACGGTCGCGTCATGACCGCGTTCGAGCGCAAGGGCATCGCGAAGGGACGGGATATCCGCGATCTCGTGTACCGGCGCAGGACCCGCGCGTGACCGACACGCGGCGCGACACGGCGTCGAGGACGGGGCTCCTTCCCGCGCTGCTCGTGTGCGCCGCTGCTCCGGCATTCTTCGTGCTGGAGATCCCGTGGCTTGGCTGGACGCTCCTCGCCGCCGGCATCGCAGTCGCCGGTCTCCTCGAACGCCGTGTCGTCGAACGTCGCGGCGGTGAGCGGGGCGCGGATCCAGCCGGGAGCCCACGCCGTCCTTCGCTCACCCGCGATCTCTCGCTGATCGCGATCGGCATGCTGATCGTGAGCATCATCCCGCTGGCAGCGGAACTCGACAACCTCGCGATGCTGCGGTTCACGCTCGCCCTGGGCGGCGCGGTGGCGGTGCCCTACCTGATCTCGAGGTTCGTCTATCGAGACCGTGCCATCGGCTTCCCCTGGCGCACGCACAAGCGCTGGGGACGGCTGCAATGGGGGTGGCTCGTGGCGGTGCTCCTGCTGGGGTGGCTGATCTTGCCCTTCTACTTCATCACCAGCGGGGTGTACCAGAACTGGCCGGTCGTGGACACTCCTGACCTCATCGCCCGTCTCTTCGTCGGGGTCGGCGCCGTGGGCATCTGGGACGAGCTGTTCTTCATCTGCACCGTGTTCGCCCTGCTGCGCCGACACTTTCCCGACCTGCTCGCCAACGTCCTGCAGGCCATCGTTTTCGTCTCCTTCCTGTGGGAGCTGGGCTACCGAGAGTGGGGACCCCTGTTGACGATCCCGTTCGCCCTGCTGCAGGGGTACATCTTCGTGCGGACGCACTCGCTGGCCTATGTCGTGACGGTGCACCTGCTCTTCGATGCTGTGGTGTTCGCCGTGCTGGTACACGCACACAACCCGGGACTTCTTCCGATCTTCCTCCTGTGACGAGGAGGTTCGTGCGCGCCGGTGCTGTCGGCTTGCTCCCGGCCCCCGGGAACGGAAGAATCAGCCCATGCTCATCGTCGGTCTCGTCCTCGCCGCCGCAGCTGCGGCCTTCCACGTCTTCATCTTCGCGCTCGAGTCGCTGCGGTGGACCGAGCCGGAGACGAGGAAGATCTTCGGCGTCCCCAGCGAGGCGGACGCGGTCACGATGAAGCAGCTGGCCTTCAACCAGGGCTTCTACAACCTCTTCCTCGCACTGACGGCCCTGCTCGGCATCGGCCTCGTGATCGTCGGAGCCGAGACGGCGGGGCTTACCCTCGTCTTCGCCGGAACCGGGATGATGCTCGCCGCCGCGCTCGTGCTCGTGCTCTCCGATCGGACCAAGGTGCGTGCTGCGGCGATGCAGGGAACCCTGCCGTTGCTCGCTGTCGTGGTCGCCGCGATCGGCCTCGCGATCCGGTGACGATCGAGGGGTGACATCCACGTCGGCACCGGTCACACTCGTTGCATGGCCGATTGGGTGCTGCACGTGGACATGGATCAGTTCATCGCCGCGGTGGAGGTGCTGCGCAGACCGGAGCTGGCCGGTCGCCCGGTGATCGTGGGCGGACGCGGCGATCCGACCGAGCGGGCGGTGGTGTCGACCGCTTCCTACGAAGCCCGTGCGTTCGGGATCGGCTCGGGCATGCCGTTGAAGATCGCGGCGCGGAAGGCGCCGGACGATGCCGTGTTCCTCCCGGTCGATCGGGACGCCTACGCTCGGGCATCCGACGAGGTCATGGCTGCTCTCCGTGCGCTGCCGGACGTGGTGCTCGAAGTGGTGGGATGGGACGAGTGCTTCCTCGGGGTGCAGACGGACTCTCCCGAAGGTGTAGCCTCGTCCGCGCAGGAAGCCGTGTTCGAGGCGACACAGCTGCACTGCTCGGTGGGGATCGGGGACAACAGGGTCAGGGCGAAGATCGCCACCGAGTTCGGCAAGCCCCGCGGTGTGTTCCGCCTCACCGCGGACAACTGGTTCGAGGTTATGGGCGACAAGCCGACGCGCGACCTCTGGGGTGTCGGGCCGAAGGTGCAGAAGCGTCTCGCGGTCCACGGCATCGCGACGGTGCGAGATCTCGCCGAGGCGGACGAGCAGACCCTCGTGACCGAGTTCGGACCGCGGATGGGCGTCTGGTATCACGGGCTGGGTTCAGGGATCGGTCCGAGCAGCGTCGACGACACGCCGTGGGTTGCGCGAAGCCACAGCCGGGAGACGACGTACCAGGAGAACCTCACGACGCCGGAGCAGGTCGATGCGGCGATCCGCGATCTCGCCGCCCACGCGTTCGACGACTGCGCGGTGGAGGGGCGGCCGGTCCTCCGCGTGCACCTCAAGGTGCGATATGCCCCGTTCGAGACCAAGACCTTCGGCCGCAAGCTCTCCGCGCCGACCACGGACCGTGCGGAATTCGTCGCGGTTGCCGCGGCGCTGGCCGGCACGCTCGATCCGGAGCGAGAGGTGCGATTGCTCGGAGTCCGTGCGGAGATGACCGCGCCGGAGGGCGACGGCGTCGAGCGCACACCCGTGCGGGGAAGGATCTGACCCCGCGCCGGGACATCGCGGGAAGCGTCGTCCGCTCAGGGGCGGAGCACGGCCGCGACCGCGCTCACCTCGATCAGGGCACCCGGGACTCCGAGGCCCGCCACGAGCGCCGCGGTGACGAGGGGTGGGGCTCCGTCCCGCGCCAGCCGTGAGGCGACCGCACCGTACGCCGCGCGCAGGTCCGCGTCCTGATGGATCAGCACCGTCCAGCTGATCACGTCTTCGAGCCCTGCACCCACGGACTCGAGGGCGATCCTGGCGTTCTCGACGGCGCGAGCGGACTGCTCGCCGGCATCGCTCGAGACGACGGCTCCGGTGACGTCGACACCGTTCTGGCCGCTGACGTACACCGTCGTCGCCCCTGGCGGGACGACGGCCACATGGCTGAATGCAGGACTGACGACGAGCCCATCGGGCTGTCCGAGTGTGATCTCCATGGCCACACTCTGCACCGGGGCGCCGACATCCGGAAGTCCCTCGTCGGCGTGCAGCTCAGAAGCGCAGCAGCACCTTGCCGACGCGACCCGGGGTGTCGCTCGCACGCACGGCCGCGCTGATGTCGGCGGCGTCGAAGATGCCGGCCACGGGCAACGTCAGGCTGCCGTCGGCGAGGCGCTGGAACAGCTCACCGAACAGTGCGCTACGGGTGGCCTGATCGAGGCTCGGGATCACCTTGCTGCCCCAGAAGCCCTTCACTGTGGCCTGCTTGAAGATCACGTCGGAGGAGGCGATCTCCATGGTGGGGGAGTCCATCGCTCCGAACGCGACCAACGTGCCGCCTTCCGCGAGCAGCGAGAGAACCTGGCCGGCGGATGCACCACCGACGGAATCGACGCCGGCGGTGATCGGCGCACCTCCGGTGATCGCCTCGACCTGCTCCTTCCAATCGGGCTGATCGGTCGCGACGATCCTGTCGATGCCCTGTGCGCGGAGCTCGTCGACCCCCGCTGTCCGACGCACCAGCCCGAGCACGTTCACTCCGCGCGCTGAGCCGAGCTGAGCGAGCATGCGTCCGACAGCTCCGTTCGCGGCGTTCTGCACGATCCAGCCGCCGGCCTGCACATCGAGGAAGTCCAGCAGCGTGATCGCGCTGAAGGGCATCGAGACCAGCTGAGCCGCCGTCTCGTCAGGAAGGCCGTCCGGGATCGGGATCAGTCCGGCGGCATTCGTCACGATGTACTCGGCCCAGGCGCCGAAGGTTCCGCCGGTGGCGACGCGCTGGCCCACCTCGAGGTGCTCGACTCCGGCACCGAGCGCGTCGACGACGCCGAGGGCCTCGGTCCCCGACGCGGCGGGGAGCTCCGGCTTGAAGCCGTATGTGCCGCGAACGGTCCACAGGTCGTGGTTGTGGATGGGGGAGAGCACGATCCGCAGACGGACCTGGCCTTCGCCGGGCTCCGGAAGAGGTCGATCTTCGACTCGGAGGACTTCCTCCGGAGTGCCGAAGGTGGGGTGGATGAGTGCGCGCATGGCGATTCCGTTCTCTCTCGGGATGTCGATCAGGGCCGGTCGCTCTGGTGGGCGTCGGCGAGATCTTTCGTGGTCTTCTGAAGGCGGTCGGTGATGTCGTGCAGTTCGGCGATGAGCTGACGGCGATGCTCCTCGTCC
Organism: Microbacterium sp. H6; assembly: GCF_003314775.1. NCBI lineage: Bacteria > Bacillati > Actinomycetota > Actinomycetes > Micrococcales > Microbacteriaceae > Microbacterium > Microbacterium sp. H6. The sequence goes on from NZ_QOAY01000202.1 coordinate 6,999, forward strand.
TGGAGCCCGGAGATCGACGCGATGGTGGTGTGGATGGGGGCCACCTCGGCCCGCAGGTCCTGGCCCTTGTCGGTGAGGGTCACCGTCACCACACGCTCGTCGTCGCGGCCGCGTGTCCTGGTCACGAGTCCGGCCTGCTCGAGTCGCCGGACGAGGGGGGATAGCGTGCCGGAGTCCAGGCGCATCACCGCCCCCAGCGACCCGATCGTCTGCTCGCCGTCGAGCCAGAGTGCGGCGAGCACCAGATACTGCGGATACGTCAGACCCCAGGGGGCGAGCAGCGTCCGGTATGCCTGCGTGGTGGCACGCGCGGCGGAGTACAGGGAGAAGCAGAGCATCTCATCGGTCATCGGCACCAAGATAGCATTGCACGGCATTCAATTGTGCACAACTCGAATGGGCGCGAGGAGGGCGCGACCGATCCGACCGGGCGCGCCCTCCTGGGTTCAGCTGAGCGCCTTGGCCTTGATGGCTTCGTACTCCCCGGCCGTGATGGTGCCGGAATCGAGGAGTGCCCTCGCCTTGGCGATCTCGTCGCTCGGGCTCGTGCCGGCGACCTGCTGGATGTAGGCGTCAGCGGCGCTGCGAACGTTCGCGGCCTCCGCATCGCTCCGCTCGGCCATGCCGGAGCCCCGAGCGATCAGATACACCAGCACCGTGAGGAACGGGACGAAGATCAGGAAGACGATCCACACTGCCTTCCACCAGCCGTTGAGCTGCCGGTCGCGGAAGAGATCTCCGACGATCGCGAACAGCGCGAACAGGTACGAGATGAAGACGAACGCCAGCAGGAACCACCAGATGATGTCCCAGAACGATCCCCAAAAACCCATGTGTACTCCTTCTTAAACCGGCCCGCCCGGTGGCGGCCCCGTCGGACGATACTCGGCCCGCGCCAGCACGCGCACCGATTCCCGGTGGAGTTCACCAGGGTGAGCCGATCGTGCGATCACTCGATCCCCGCATGCCCCCGCAGTACGCTTCAGACGACCGGAGGACGGAGAAGCGGATGACCGCGACGAGAAGACCGCCATGGCTGTTCAGCACGGTCGAGGGGTACCGCCGGGAGTGGGTGGTCCGTGACGTCGTCGCGGGTCTGTCCGCTGGTGCCGTCGTGATCCCGCAGGGGATGGCCTACGCGACGATCGCCAATCTTCCGGTGCAGGTCGGGCTCTACACGTGCATCCTGCCGATGCTGGTCTACGCGTTCCTCGGTGGAAGCCGCGCCATGAGCGTGTCGACGACCTCGACGATCGCGACCCTCACCGCGACGACCCTGGTGTCCGCGGGAGTCGCCGCGGGATCGGACGATGCGATCGGCTCTCTGATGATGCTCACGCTGCTCGTGGGAGTGATCCTGTTGATCGCCAGACTCTGTCGCCTCGGCTCGCTCGTGGAGAACATCAGCGGAGCCACTGTTCTCGGCTTGAAGATCGGTGTCGGCGCGACGGTCGCCGTCGGACAGCTGCCGAAGCTGCTGGGCGAGAGCTACAACTTCTCCGGTCATGGATTCCTCAAGTCGCTCGGCGCAGTGGCACAGGCCTTCGACAGCGTGAACTGGCCGACGGTCGCGCTGTCTGCCGGCTCGATCCTCGTGATCGTCGTGCTCAAGCGGTTCGCCCCGCGTGTACCGGGCGCACTCGTCGTGGTGGTCGCCGGGATCCTCCTGGTCGCCCTCGCTGGTCTGGATCGCTACGGCGTCGACCTCATCGCCGCGGTGCCGAGCGGGCTCCCCGTTCCGGGCGTGCCCGACTTCTCGCAGGCGGTCGTCCTCGTGCCCGGCGCCGTCGCTATCGCCGTGATGGCGTTCTTGGAGTCCGCGGCCGTCGCCCGCAGCCTGCGGGCGGCGAGCGAACCTCAGATCGACAGCGACCAGGAGCTGTTCGCGACCGGCGCGGCGAACACGGTCGGCGCATTCTTCGGCACGATGCCAGCCGCGGGAGGCTTCTCGCAGAGCGCGGTCAATCAGAGTGCGGGGGCGCGCTCCCAGGCGGCGACCCTGGTCACCGTGGTGCTCGCCGTGCTGGTCGCGCTCTTCCTGGGACCCGTTCTCAGCCTGCTCCCCGAGGCGACGCTGGCCGCGATGGTGTTCGTGGCCGTCGCCGGGCTCATCAACATCCCCGAGCTCGTGCGGTGGGCGCGGATCAGTCCGGTGGATTTCTGGATCGCGCTCGCGGTCGCGATCCTCGGGCTCACCGCCGGCCTTCTCCCGGCCGTGGCGGTCGGTGTGGTCGTGACCTTGATCCTGGTGCTCCGCGAGCTCAATGTGCCGAAGGTAGCGGTCGACGCTCGCATCGGTGACGCTCTGGGGCTCCGTCTCGAACGGGGGCTCTACACGGCGAACGCGATGGCCAACGAGAAGCAGATCCTCGCCCTGGTCGAGGCGGAGGAGCAGCCGGTCCGCGTGCTCGTGCTGGGTCTGAAGCAGCAGGAGGTGATGACGATCACCGTCCTCGACGCGCTGGAGAACCTCGACGGAGAGCTCGCTCAGCTCGGCATCGTGCTGCACATCGCCGCGCTTCCCGAGCGGGCAGCCGCTGTCGCTCGCCGCACACCCTGGTTCCTCGGACTGGAATCGCACGGTCGCGTGCACGCAGCTGTGAGCGACGGCGTCGCGGCAGCGGCTCGGGAAGCCGGCAGACGGAGCTGAGGGAGAGATGCATGAGTGACGATGCCGGGCTGAGCTGGCGATGGTCGCGGTTCGGCCTGGGTCTGCTGTTCGCCGCGCCGGCGATGCTCGTCGCCCCCTTCCATCCGACGCTCGGTGTCGCGCTCGGGATCGGCGTGATACCCGCCGCCGCCTTCGGTCTCCCCCCACGCAGGAGAGCCCGCGCCATAATCCCCGTCGTCGGCACGCTCAGCGCCCTCGGCCTGCTTCTCGGGGCGCTGCTGGCGGAGTGGCCTGTGGTCGCCGTGCTCGCCGTGCTCGGGCTCGCGATCGTCGCGAGTCTCAACGCCCCACGAGGTCGGCTCGGGCAGTTGATCCTCATTCTGGTGCTGCCGATGACCGGGATCGGGCTGAGCTTCTCCTGGTCCTCGGTCACAGGGGGATTCGCCGCCTGCATCGTCGCCGGCTCGGTGTATGCCTGGATGGTTTCCCTGCTCTGGCCCGAGCGTGAAGAGCGGGCGCGTGCCGCCAGTCCTGTACCTCGGGGGCGAGCCCTCCTGGTCTACGGGATCCTCCTCGGCATGGCTGCGGCGCTCGCCGCCACCATCGGCTTCGTTCTCGATCTCGAGCACGTGGGGTGGGCGACGGGCGCGGTGCTCCTCGTCATGCGTCCGGTCAGGGGGCAGCTGATCTCGCGCAGCATCGGGCGCGCGGCATCGGTGCTCATCGGAGCGTTCGCGGCCGCGGGCCTGGCTGTCCTGGCTCCGGGAGGTCTCGTCACCGGGCTCGTGGTCGGGGCTGTCATCGGATCGACATGTGCCATCCAGGAGAGCCGGTGGTACGTCGTCCCCGGCTTCACCACGTTCCTCGCCCTGACCCTCATCATGTCCACCTCGCCGGAGCCTCCGGGGGCTCGATTCGCGGAACGCGCGGTGGAGACGCTTCTCGGGGTGGGGCTCGCTCTGCTGTTCGGGGCCGTGCTGCCCTCGGTGGTCGGCTTCGTCCGGGTGAGAAGCTCGGTCGCCCGATGAGGGTTCTGGACGAAAGTTGCTTGATGTGCGCGCTCCCATGGTGGGATACTTCGAGAAGGGGAGGATGTAGTATCTAACATTTCACCGGGGGCTCTTGATGGTCGAAGAACAGCCAGACGTCGATTCAGCGTGGATCCCTCCGCTTCCTGCAGGCCCCGGTGACATCCCCAGAGCCCGACTGCTGTCACGACTCTCCGCCGCGTTGGACGAGCCCTGGACACTCACCGTCCTGTCGGCCCCCGCGGGGTCGGGCAAGACACGGCTGCTCACCCAGTGGGCGCATTCGATTACCTCCTCGGACGACGATCGATCGCGTGTGGTGTGGCTCTCGCTCCAGCGCTGGCATCGGGACCTCGACCCCCTGCAGTCTGCTCTTCGGAGCATCGAAGACCCCTCGCTGCGCGAGGCACTCGACCGCCTCACCGGGCCGTGGTCGACGGAGAGGGCGCGAGATCTGGCCCGAGCCCTCCGCGCCGCGGGCCGTCGGGTAGTCGTGATCATCGACGATGTGCACCTCATCGAGACCGGGTCACTCGCCGAGATGCTGTCGGCGTTCCTGAGCGCAGTGCCGGGTACCGCCCACGTCGTGGTCTCCGGACGCGGAACCCGGCGTCTGCCTCTTGCGCGTCGACGTATCGCCGGCATGGCACTGGAACTCGGAAGCCGTGACCTGGCATTCACGCCGGCGGAGGTGCGAGCGTTCTTCCGCGCGAGGGGGATGCGCCTTTCGCAGGGCGAGATCACCACCGTGCTGTTGCGTACCGAGGGGTGGGCCACGGGACTCCGGCTGCTGGAGCTGGCGGCGCTGCATGATTCGTTCGCCACGGTCCTCCCGCTGCGCGGTGACTCTCCGACGGTGACCGACTACTTCGCCGAGGAGGTCTTCGCCGATCTCGACGAAAGCCTCAGTGAGTTCCTCGTGCTCACCTCGGTGCCCGAGTCGTTCACGCCGGCTCTAGCCTCGCAGTTGACAGGAGGAATGCCGGCCGAACCGCTGATCGAACAGCTCATGCGACTCAACGTGCTGATCAGTCGTAGCGGTCAAGAACCGGTCTGGTATCACTACCATCCGCTGTTGCGGGAGTTCCTCTTTGCCCGTCTGAAGGACAGAGGAGAGGCGGCCGTCGAGGAGCTCGAGAGCGTGACAGCGGAGTGGTTCGCGGCCGAGCAGGAGCACGAGCGCGCCATGTTCCACGCCGCGCGGAGCGGCGACGACTGCGCGACCTCACGGATCCTCCGTCGCAGTGGGATGCAGCTGATCCTCATGGGTTATGCGGCTGAGGTGGTCGCAGCGATCGCGCGTCTTCCTCGACCTGTGCTCGCGGAGCCTGCCATGCGGATGCTGACGGCGTCCGCCGAGCTCACACAGGGAGACGCGGCCCGCGCTGCGGCGCTGCTCGAGTCGGACTCGGACCTTGAGGATTCCGTTGCGGTCCGTCAATGGCGAAAGGGCCTGGAGCTGCACACAGCCGTGCGTCGCGGGGGCCTCTCGGAAACGCTCGACCGGCTGGAGCCGGGTCTCTACGAGGTGTCGGGGGAGTCGCAGCTCGACACTTATGTATTCCTGCAGGCTGCCATGGCAGAGCTGTATACGGGGGCGTTGAACGATGCCGACCGGTTCGCCCGGCTCGCGGGGGACCACGCTCACGCCGCGGGCACTGCCGCGGCGGAGCTGCAGGCGGCCGCGATCCTGAACACAGCCGATCTCTTCCGAGGTCAGATGCGAGAAGTGCTGCGTTCCGGCGCGCTGCTGGATGAGCGCTGGCGCGCGCTCGGCATGCCTGCGGACTCCTTCTACGAGGTCACGCGGGTGTGGCGGTACTGGGTGCCTTTCGAACAGATGCTTGTCGCCGATGTGGATCAGACGCTGCGCGCGGCGACCGGGATCATCGAGTCCGGAACGGAGCCGGCGATCGCACGGGGTCTGCGAGGCCTGATCGCCCTGCTGAACGTCGATGGCGCCATCGACGCGCACGCGGCGGCTCTCGCTCTCCTCGAGAACCTCGCACCGCGCGACGACATGCCGCTGCCTGTGCACTGGTATGCGATGACGAGCACTTTCGCGATCCGCGCCTTCAACGTGCTCGGAGAGTACGCCCTCAGAGACCGCTTCATCCACGACGTCGGAGACGCTCTCGGCGAGGTCGGCGAGGTGGCCGTGCTCCGCGCGATCGCCGCGCTGCACGATCAGGCGTTCGAGCCGGCGCGGGCCGCTCTCGCTCCGGTGCTGGAAGGGGTGGCGCCGTGCCTTCTCCCTGCGTCGATGATCGACGCCTGGCTGGTCGCTGCCTGTATCGAAGTGCAGGCCGGCTGTCCCGATCAGGCGCAGGTGTCGCTGTCGTTCGCGCTCGCCCTGGCCGAACCGGAGGAGCACATCCGACGATTTGCCGACGCCGGGCCGGTCGTCGCGCGCCTTCTCGCCGCGCGCGCGACTCCGGGATCACGCGGTCGCTTCGCGGATCGCGTCCGCGAACGTCTCACCGCAGCAGGAGTGCTCATCGAGGAGGAGTTCACCCGTCGCGAACGCATCGTGCTCACGGCGTTGAGTCGCAACGCGACACTCCGGGAGATCGCGGAGCAGGAGTTCATCTCCCCGAACACGGTAAAGACGCACGTGCGCAACATCTACCGCAAGCTGGGCGTCTCCGACCGGGACAGCGTGACGGCGGCTGCGCACGCTCTCGGGATCGAGTAGCGCACGCAGCCGCCGCGGGGAGAGCGACTCAGTCGCGTGCCATGGCTGCTGCCAGATGTGCTTCGAGGTCGAGGTAGGCGTCGTCGGCGATGTCGAACACGACCTTAGCGATCTCGCCCCCGGTGAAGTCGAAACCGTACCCGTACAGCGACGACACGGGATCGGCGCTGTCTCGACCGATCGTCAGGCCCTCGCCGCACAAGGAGAAGTGACCGAGCACCGTGCGGATCTGCTTCTCACCGACGACCTCGTCGTCGATGTAGAGCTTCACCGGTCCGACCCCTTCGCGGTGTTCGCCCATGCCTTCCTTCGTGAACTCCACGCCGATGATGTGCTTCCCGGAGGTGGGAACGGGCGCGGACACCCGGTCCTCCGGGGGGATGCCGAGGAAGTTGTACACGTAGTGCACCTGCCCGTCCTTCACGACGAGGGCGTGACCGCCGAAGCGCGAGCCGTGCGCGAAGATGACTCCTTCGGTGTCGGGCGTGAACTCGACCTCGGCGGCGATCTTGTAGGAGACCCCGTGCACGTTCGCAGCCGACCGCTCCGGGACTTCGCTTGTACCGGGGTAGTAGATGAACTGCCCGGAGGGGGGCGCGGGCTGGTGGAACTCCATAGTCATGAAGGTCTCGAAGTCCTTCGCGTTTCCGATGATCTGCAGATCGTTCAGCGGCAGCACGTCGTTGGCCTTCGCCTCGGTCATCCAGAGCGCCTTGAGCTCCTCGAGCTTGTCCGGGTGCTCGGCGGCGAGGTTGTTCGCCTCGGCCCGGTCGGTGTCGGTGTGGTAGAGCTCCCACTCGTCGTTCTCGAAGTCGCCCTTGCCGCTGACCGGACCGTGCACCGTGACGGCCTTCCACCCTTCGTGCCAGATGCCGCGCTGGCCGAACATCTCGTAGTACTGGGTCTTCTTCTCGGTCGCCCCGTCGGGGGCGGCATCGAACGAGTACGCCATCGAGACTCCCGAGAGCGGGGTCTGCTCGACGCCGTTGTAGGTCTCGGGGAACGTCACGCCGCACGCCTCGAGGATCGTGGGCACGATGTCGGTCGAGTGGTGGTACTGATGGCGCACCTCTCCCCGTGACTTGATCCCGGCGGGCCAGTGAATCACCAGCGGGTCGCACACGCCGCCCTGATAGGTGTACCGCTTGAACATCTTGTATGGAGTCGAGAACGCCGCCGCCCACCCGGTGGGGTAGTGGTTGTAGGTCTCCGGCGAGCCGAGCTTGTCGACCATGCGGAGGTTCTCCGCCTCGTCGTCCGGGTATCCGCCGAAGATCTTGCCCTCGTTGACCGAGCCGTTGGGGCTGCCCTCGCCGGACGCCCCGTTGTCGGCGCAGTAGATGATGAGGGTGTTCTCCAGCTGCCCCGATTCCTCCAGGTAGTCGACGATGCGGCCCACCTGGGAGTCGGTGTATTCACTGAAACCCGCGTAGACCTCGGCCATCCGCGAGAACATGGCCCTCTCCTCGGCGTTCAGCGTGTCCCACGGGCGCACCTCGTCGCTCGGGGTGAACGTCCCCTCCGGCATGGGGTTCAGCGCGGTGAGGTCGGTGTCGGAGGGGAGGATTCCCTTCTCGATCATCCGGGCGAGCACCCATTCGCGATAGGCCTCGTAGCCGTCGTCGAACTGCCCCTTGTACTTGTCGATGTACTCCTGCGGGGCGTGGTGCGGAGCATGGTTCGCGTCGGGGCAGAACCACAGGTACCAGGGCTTCTCCGGCTCGGTCTGCTTGACGTCGCGGATCATCGTGAGGGCCTGGTCGGCGAGGTCCTTCGAGAGGTGGTACCCGTCTTCCGGCAGGTACGGCTGGTCGATGTAGTGGTTGTCCTCAGCCAGCGAGGGGTACCAGTTGTTGGTCTCTCCGCCGATGAACCCGTAGAAGCGGTCATACCCCTGAGCGAGCGGCCAGTGCTTCTTCGACGCACCGGCAGTCCACTCGTCGATCGGCACATTGTGGTTCTTCCCCACCCAGAAGGTCGACCAGCCGGCGTCACGGAGCACGTGCGCCATGGTCGCGTTCGAATCGGGGATGTGGGAGTTGTAGCCGGGGAAGCCCGTCGAGGACTCGGAGATCGTCGCGAAGCCGTTGAGGTGGTGGTTGCGTCCGGTCAGGAACGTCGACCGGGTGGGGGAGCACAGCGCCGTCGTGTGCCACTGGGAGTAGGTGAGGCCGTTCTGAGCGAGACGGTCCATCGTCGGCATGTTGATCCGTCCGCCGTACGGCGACCACGCCGCCATACCCGTGTCGTCGTACAGGACGACCAGCACGTTCGGAGCGCCGCTCGGCGGGGTCGGCGGTCGGAAGGCGTCCCAGTCAGGAACGGAATCGCGAACGTCGAGTTCGATCTTGCCTTGGAATTCGCGAGCCATCGTGGGTCTCCTTCATCTCGGTGGAACGATGCGGCTCCCCGCCGCGTTCAACGTACTGCGATGCGAGTCGTGGGGTCATCAGAGTCGGGTGCGCTTCATCCGGGTGAACTCTGCGCGTCCCCGTGTGGACTTCAGATCAGTGCGGCGATCGCCTTCTCGAGTTGGAGGGCGCCGATCACGAGAAGCAGCGCCGCGTTGAGCACGTGTGTGTTGCCGGCGATCCAGGAGCGCATGCGGTCGAGCACGGGCTGGGCGCGCGCACCACGGACGAGGACGAAGAACACCGGCAGAGCGATCGGCAGGGTGCCGAGCACGACGAACGCGGCGGCGACAGCGGTTGCGGCACCGGGCGCGACGCCGGACTGCGTGATGTCCAGCGCGGCGAGGATGGCGCATGACGCATCCACGGGGTTGAGCACGAACAGACCGAGGCCGAGCAGGAAGGTGCGCCCCGGCCGGAACGACTCGACGGAATGCAGCCAGCCGGGCAGCTGGGGAGAAGCGTCCACCACGTCGCGAGGAGTAGCGGCTGTCGCCATCTGCTCGATACGGGCACGCCCCTTCCGGTAGACCCAGACAGCCGCCGACACGAGGAAGCCACCGATCAGCAGGCGGACCACCGGCACCCACAGGGGCGGCTCGTTGTGCTCGTGCACCGCGAGCATCGGGAAGAGCCAGAGACCGAGTGTCATGATGCCTGCGAGGCCTAGGAACCAGCCGAGCAGATAGGCGATCCCGTTCGTCCTCGCGTTGCGGGACAGCAGCACGGCGACGAGGGCCATGATGGCGAGGGGGCTGAGCACGACGCCGAGGGCGACGGGCACGAGGTCCAGGATCAACTCGCCCACGTCATCCCTCCTCCCACAACCCCGCTGCCGTGCCTCAGAAGCTGCCGATGCCCTTGCCGATCATCGAGATGCCGATGACCAGCAGCAGAACCGCCATGATGACGGCATTCTCCGCCGCCAGCCAACCGCGGAGAGCATCCAGGGGCGCTCGGAGCCGATCGGCGGCGACGAGGTAGCCGATGACCGGGACGAGCACCGTCGAGGCGGCGATGACCGTGTACACGGCGATCACCACGACGATCGACCCCACGGGAAGCGCCGCGCCACCGATGTCCGTGCCGGCGCCGGCGGCCATGATGAGGTTCTTGGGATTCACCGCCGACAGCAGGAAGCCGAGCCCGAACGCGAACGGGAAGGTGATCGTGTCGATCGCCTTCATCCACTTCGGCAGTGCGGCTTCCTCGCCCGGCCGGGGGCGTTTGCGCCACTGCCCGAAAGCCAGCAGGAAGAGCAGAGCCCCCAGAACGAGCTGCACCGCGCCGCGGATCGGATGCGACGCGTCGCTGTCATCTTCCGGCAGGAGCGAGGACACCAGCGTGAAGACCGTCACCGCGACGACGATCCCCAGCACCCAGCCGAAGAGGAAGCCGACGCTGGTCACCCTCGCCTTGGGCGAGAGCAGCATGAGGATTGCGGCGATGATCGGAATCGGACTGATCGCCACGCCGAGCGCGAGCGGGAGGATGTCTCCGATGACGCTACCCATCAGGGGCCTTTCTCGAGGGGAGCTCGTCCTGCTTCCGGAGCGGCGAGCATCGCGATCGCCTCGCGGTTGGTCGCGTAGACGTGTTCCGAAGCCAGGAGATCGAGGGCCTTCAGCCGGTGCACGGTGTTGGGGCGCACTCGGCTGAAGGACAGGGAGACGGAGCGGTCGGCGAGCCATTCCTTGAGGGAGGCGAACGATTCGGCGCCGGTGACATCGACGTCGGTCACCGCCTCCATATCGACCACCAGGTGACGGACCTCGTTCTCTCCGGCGGCGCGGACGGCGGTCTTCACCGCAGAGGAGAACACCGCCCCGTTCGCGAAGAACAGGGGCGCGGCGAGTCGGACGACCACGATCCCCGGAGCGGTCATGGTCCCGGCCGGCGCATCCTCCAGGAGGGACTCACCCGGGTCGCCGGTGGACTCGAGGACGTCGATGGCCGGATTGGCCGCGCGCTTGGCCAGGTTTATCAGCGCGAGGACGAATGCGACGAGGATCCCGGGGATCGAACCGATGAACAGGGTGACCAGGAAGCAGGTCGCGCCGATCAGGAACTCGAACCGGTCTTTGCGCCACAGATCGATGAACTCGCGGATGCCGAGCAGGGGGATGATCGCGACGCCGACGATCGCTCCGATCGCCGGGGAGGGAATATCGGCCAGCAGCGCGGTGCCGAACAGCAGCAGCAGGAGCGTGCCGGCAGCGAGGATCAGCGCGGGGAACTGCGTACGAGAACCCGCCTGATCCATGGCGGCGGTGCGGGACGTCGATGAGCCGACGGAGAAGCTGCCCTGAGCGCCTGCGGCGATGTTCGCCGCGCCGAACGCCAGGAGATCGCGGTTCGCGTGGAACGGGTAGCCGTGCTTCTCGGAATACGACCTCGACACCAGAAGCCCCTCGGCCGTGGTGACCAGTGTCAGCGCGATCGCCGATGGGACCAGCATGAGCCACAGCGACCAGTCGATCACGGGCCACGTGAGCACGGGCGCACCGGCGGGGACCTCACCCAGGACGTCGACTCCTCGCTGGTCGAGCCCGGTCAGGACCACGACGACGGTCGTCGCCACCAGGACGATCAGAGCCCACGGTACGGCACGGAGGAACCTGCGGCCGAGCAGCAGCACGGCGACGGAGCAGACCGAGATCAGCACCGCCCACCCGTTGAGCGTCGGGAGCCCGCCGATCAGATCAGCGACCTTCCCGGTGAAGTCCTTCCCGGAGTCGATGCTGACGCCGAGCATCTTCGCGAGCTGGCTCACCATGATGTCGAGGGCGAGACCGCCGACGAAGCCGACGAGGATCGGCTTGGAGAGGAAGTTGGCGAGGAACCCGAGCTTGAAGACCGCGAGCAACGCGAACATGATGCCGCAGATGATGGCCTGGGCGAGCGCGAGCGTCGCGTAGTCCGCGCTTCCGGCGGCCGCGAGCCCGCCGATCGAGGAGGCGACGAGTGCTGCGGCTGCGGCATCGGGTGAGGCGACCAGCTGCCGTGAGGACACCACGAGGGCGTAGACGACCGTGGGGACGATGAGTGCGTACAGCCCGGCGGTGGGCGGCAGGCCCGCGATCTGCGCGTACCCGATGTTGAGGGGGATGGCGATCGCGAGCAGAGTGACGCCAGCGGTCAGCTCGGTGACGAAGTTGCGTCTGGTCAGTCCTGCGAGTGGACGTTGCACATCGCCTCCATCCGCCGGCGCCCCTGGTCGAGCGCTCCCGCGTCCACGATCCCACCGGAGGGGCCGCCGGACCACGGATCGACCGCAACTCACCCCTGGTGATTTACAGCCGGAGCGTCCTGCGCCGCCCGCTCAGCGGCGACG
>NZ_QOAY01000202.1:19142-19479 GCF_003314775.1 Microbacterium sp. H6
TACGCCGCCGTCGGCCTCGCCGTGTCGCCGCCGGGGCGGGCTCCGGCTCCGGTGTCGGCGGGACCGCGGTGCGGTCGCCCGAGAGCCACCGCACCCAGAGCGTGTCGGGATCGCCCTCGAAGACGAGCGTGCGTGCGAGGAGCGTGAGCGGGATCGAGAGGATCGCACCGAGCGGGCCGATGATGAAGGTCCAGAAGATCACGGAGAAGAAGCTCAGGGTCAAGCTGAGATCGACGGCGTCGCTGACGAACTTCGGCTGCACGAGAACCTGGAGCACCACGTTCACGACGCAGTAGACCGCGACCACACCGATGAGCAGAGGCCACCCTCCGACGAC
>NZ_QOAY01000202.1:19565-20880 GCF_003314775.1 Microbacterium sp. H6
GCCAGGATCGCGGGCGGGACGAGCCCGAGCACGAAGCCGATGTTCGGGATGAAGTTCGTGACGAACGCGAGGATCGCCCAGACCACGGGTGCGGGGACGCCCATCCACCACAGCGCGAGACCGTCGATGACAGCGACGATCGCGCCGAAAGTCGCGTTGACGATGTAGTAGCGGCGCACACCGGTGTTGAGCCGAGTGATCCGGGCGATGACCGCGGCCTTGGATGCCCCGAACACCGACGGAGCGTCCCGATAGCGGGCCGCGTCGACCGCCATGAAGATGATGTAGGCGCAGACGAAGAACAGTGCGGTCGCGACGCCGATCACAGTCCCGCCGATGCTGCGTGCGAGTCCCAGAAGCGTCGTCGGATCGAGGACCGAAGCCGCGGCGTCCGACGCCTCCTCGTCCAGGCCGAGGGACTGCAGCCACCCGACGAGATCATCGACGGTCTTCGCCAGTCCGCCTTCCGAGACGAGGTCGGCGATGAGCCGCGCGAACTGCGTGCCGGCCAGCCAGAGCAGAGCGCCCATGACCAGGAGGATCAGGTAGGCGACGACGATCACCGCGGTCGTGCTGCCCCACTGCGGCCACCCGCGCCGTTCGAGCGGTCGACGCAGAAGATCGCAGATCACCACGATCACGATCGCGAGCGCGACGGGTCCGAGGAGATCGCGCGCGAAGTAGACGCCGGCGAGGGTCACTGCGCTCGCCGCGAGAAGGAGCAGCACCCGCAGACTGGGGGAGATCCGGTCGGGGGAGCGCTCCGGCGCAGGCGAGGTGGTCACGCCGAAAGCGTAGTCGACGGGTCAGAAGGGCTCGGGAGCGACCAGCGGCGGCACGTCCTGATGTCCCGAGACGACGGCTCGCAGACCCGCCGCTTCCAATGCCGCTGCCACGTCGTGGATCGTCGCTGACACCACGGACGTGCCATGGAGCGGGTGATGCCAGATGCGGAGCGCGAGCATCCACCGGGCCGGGGAGACCGATGTGAAGATCACGCCCGGATGTTCGCGGGTGTGCACTCCTTCGACCTCGCTCGCGGCGCGGGAGATGATCGACACGACGTCATGAGCATCGATCCCGTCCGCCCGTTCGACCCGGATGTCGAGGGTGCTGCACCGCGCACCGTGGCGAGAGTCGTTGACCAGGACCCCGGTGAGGAGGGCGGCGTTCGGTACGTGCACGGTCCGACCGTCGACGGTCGAGAGGATGACCGACCGGCCGTTGAGCTCCTGCACGACTCCTCGCAGCTTGCCGTCGGGCCCTTCGACCTCTATCTCCTCGCCGATCTTCACGGACTGGCGGGATTGGATCA
>NZ_QOAY01000202.1:20910-26098 GCF_003314775.1 Microbacterium sp. H6
CCCGGCCGCGAAGTTGTCCGCGACGCCGCGGAGCACGAGGACCAGAACGACGACCGCGATCGCGGTCATCGCCAGGAGCGGTTGGACATTCGCGCCGAGGAAGGCCAGCCCGACCCCGATCCCGATCAGCAGCAGCGAGTACTGGGCGAACCGTGCCGCCAGCTGGGCGACGGAGTCCGAGATACCCGGTGCGCGCTTCGTGATCTTGAGCACGCCCTTGCGTGCGAAACGGGAGAGCAGCCAACCGACGAGGACCGAGAGCACCGCGAGCACGATCTGCCACGGCGAGAGGCCGTCCGGGAAGAGCGCGTCCAGACTCACGGGCGGCGACCGCTCGCTCGCAGGTTCATCCGCAACATCCGACCAGCATGCGACGCGCGCGCTCGCCGCGGGTCGGCCACTCATCCCTCGGGGGTGATGCCCTGGGGTGGCGGCGCCATCGCCCCAGGGGGGTGAAGGGCGCTCGCTCAGGCAGGAGCAGAGCCCCAGACTGAGCACATGTCGTCGTCGCCCCCATCACCGGACCTCCTCACGGCAGCCCGATCGAAGGGAGCCATGCGGGAACGGTCTCGAGAGGCCATCGGCCTTCAGATCTCGATCTGCGCCTTCATCATCGCCGCTCTCGTCGCCCTCGTGGTGTTCCGACTGCAGGGGGCGCCCATCTCCGGGCCGGATTCCGTCGGGCAGTTCGCGGCGCTCGCGTCCGCTGTCACGGCGACCGTGGTCTTCGTCTTAGGACGCGTGATCGCCTCCGATCCTGCACGACGGAAGCGCCTCGGTGCGCTCGACGTCGTCGACATCGCTGCCTTCGCCTTCGCCCACGCAGTGATCGCCTTGCTCGGATGGACACTCGCAGCCGTCGTCATCGAAGCGGCGTTCAGCGGAGCGGTGGTCTTCCCGGTCCCGGTGCTCATGCTCACCGGGGCGGCGGCAGGACTCTCGGCATACGTGACGTACTACTCGTCGACGCATCTCGATCTCCAGATGCTCGCGACGGTGCTCGCGGTGTTCCTGATCCTCGGGATCCTGGCGAGCATGCTGACCGCGAGTGATCCGCAATGGTGGCAGGAGAACCTCAGCGCGCTCGGCATGACGGATGATCTGTCGGCCCGAGCGTTCAACCTGACTCTGATCGTCGCAGGCGTGCTGGTCACCACGCTGGCGAGGTACGCGACGAAGGAGGTTCCGACGACGCATCCGCGCGGGGTGATCGCGGTTCGGACCTGCCTCGTCGTCGTCGGGGTCTTCCTCGCGTTGGTCGGTGTGTTCCCCGTGGACGAACACTTCGCCCTCCACACCGGGGTGGCGTCGGGAATGGTCGTGGCGTTCGCCGTGGCCGTCGTCGGACTCCGGCGGTGGGTGCCGGGAGTCTCGCGGACCTTCCTCATGCTGGGGTACGTCTTCCTGCTCGTCATCGTGGTGCTGTCGGTCTTCTTCGCCATCGGCTACTACACGCTCACTGCGGTCGAGCTGGTGGCCGGCACCCTCGTGTTCACCTGGATCATCCTGTTCATCCGCACGGCGGACGCGCTCAGACGCGACGCGGCCACCGAAGCCGCCGGGTAAAGATCACCCGGAGGATGGCCTTGAAGGGGTGTTCGAGACGCCACTAGCTTGGTGCCATGTCGCACCCCGTACGTTCGTCGAGACCGGGACCAACGGTGCGATTCCGGCCGCCCGCACCCCAGCCGGGCGCCATCCACCGTGCACGGGTGAGCGCAGCGGTGGAGGAAGCCGCAGCCCATCACCCGCTGACCGTGGTCAGCGCCCCGAGCGGTTTCGGCAAGACGACCGCGGTCGCCGATTGGGCATGCCGCCTCGACCATGTCGCATGGCTCGGGCTCAGCACGTTCGACTCCGATCCCGCCAGGCTGGCTCAGGGGGTCGTTAACGCGCTCGTCGAAGCCGCTGAGCGCTCGGGTCTCGACCTCGACCTCGACCGGGACCTGGAGGATCCCTATCGCGCCTATCAGGAGATCTGCCGAGTCCTCGAGGAGTCGGGGGAACGCGTGCATCTCGTCGTCGACGATGCGCATCGCGCAGGGGAGGCGTGGCGCGAAGGTCTGCTGGGGATGCTGGCAGAGCAGGCTCCGGACACTCTCAGCGTGGTGCTGGTGGGGACGACGCTTCTCGAGGTGACGCTTTCCCGGCACCGGGTGACACATCCCGGTTCGTTCGTCGGTGCGGAGACACTCAGCTTCACCGGGGACGAGGTGCAGCAACTCCTCGACCAGGAACCGGACGGCCTCTCGTGCGCGACGATCATGGAGGAGACCAGAGGCTGGCCTATCGCCGTCAGACTGATGATGATCGGCGGAGCCAAGCCGGACAGCCGCGCACAGAGCGCTTCGAGCTTCCTCGGCGGTTACGTGAGAGAGCACGTGCTGGGTGCACTCCCGGTCGAGGTCTCGAACTTCGTCCTCGAGGCCAGCATCTGCGGTGAGCTGACTCCCGAGCTCGCTGCAGCGGTCACCGGTCGTGCCGATGCTCCGGCGATGCTGGAGACGTGCGTGCGACTCGGTCTCTTCCTCGACAGGTTCGAGGGTCCGCACGGTGTCGTGTACCGATGGCACGCGTCCTTCGCACGGCGGTGCGCGGAGATTCTGGCCGGTGATGCGGAGCGCGCTGCCGCATGTCATCGTCGCGCGGCGTCCGCACTCGAGGCGACCGATCCGACAGCGTCCATCGCGCATTCGCTCCACGCCTCGGACTTCTTCGGTGCCAGAGAGACGCTGCTCCGGCACTGGGTGGGGCTCGTGGTCGGTGCCCGCGCCGACGAGGTCGAACGCACGGCGATGGAGATGCTGCATCGGGTGCCCGACGACGCGCAGGTGCTTCTGGTGCGTGCGTGCGCCAGCGACGTGCTCGGCGATCATCGCGTGGCGAGGGAGCTGTTCCGTCGGGCGGAGGCGACGGTGGCGACACCGGGCGGTGTCGACGAGCCCGCCGTCCTGCAGATCGCGCGGCTCTTCATCGCCGACGAGCGTGCGGCGGTGGCGGATGCGAGCGCGAAGGTGCGGCAGATGCTGCTCGAAGCGGATTCCACGGATCTCGGGGACCGAGCCGCGCTCAACTATCTCCTCGGATGGACGGAGATCCGTCATCGCGGTAACCCGGCAGTCCCTCTCGAGTACTTCTCCGCCGCGGCCCGGGAGGCGCAGAATTCAGGGGATCGCGAACTCGCGAAGCGATCACTCGGGCACCTCGCCTTCGGACAGACCTGGGCCGGCCGATTCGTCGAGGCACGGCGAACGCTCCGCACCGTCGAGCGCGCCGATGATGTCGGACTTCCGTGGAGCACGTATGCGGGAGGCAGCGCGGCCGTGGCAGCGGGATACGTCTCGTACTGGGCGGGGGAGCTCGACGACGCGATCCGCGAGTTCGGCGTCGTCGTCCACAACGCCGGCTCCGACCATTCCTTCACGAGTGTGGCTCGCATGATGATCGCCTACGCGGCTGCGGAGACCGGAGACGTCGCGGTCTGCCGCCGCGCGGCGATCGGTATCCAGGACATTCCGCTGGAGGTGGTGCACGGCATCTCGTGGCCGGCCTTCCGAGAGTCGTCGGTCGCTCTGCTCGAAGAAGCCGTCGGTCGACAGGACCGCGCGATGCGGATCGCCCGGAAATACATCCACTGCCCTGACCTGCCGGTCGTCAACGTCGCTCTGTCGGGTGTGCTCCGGCGCGCCGGCGAGTACGCCGCCGCACTGGAGATGCTGAGGTCACTGCGCGCTTTCGGCGACGTCTCCTACGTGAAGGCCTCGACCCTGCTCACGGCGGCATTGCTGCGACGTCGTGCGGGCCACCACGACGAGGCACATGAGCTGTGCGAGGCCGCTGTCGCCGTCGCCGCGGGGGAGGACATCCGTCTTCCGTTCGGTCCGCGCGACACGGCCGCGCGCAAACTGCTGGCCGAGCACGTGCACTTCGGGACGCAGTTCGAGGACTTCATCGGCAGATCACTGGCGAAGGACAACGCGGGTTCGCCGGTGGACGCTCTCTCCGAACGGGAGCGCGACGTCTTCCGGCAGTTGCAGACGGCGCGCACGCTGCAGGAGATCGCTCGTGAGCTCGCGGTGTCGATCAACACGGTGAAGACGCACCAGCGCGCGATCTACCGGAAGCTCGGAGTGTCGTCGCGTCGCGAGGCCGTGCGCACGACCGTCTGACCCACGCCATCCCTGAACGGAGTCACGGCCCGCGAAGGGCCGACGAGAGGACGGTGTTCGCGACCCTGGCAGGGATCTGCTGCGTCGTGAGGATCCGATCGATCCTGCAGTCCACGTCGCGGGCGAACCGCTCCACCCAGGCGAGTTCGACGAGGAACAGGGCGGCGAGAGCACCGATCGGGATCCTCGCGGCGAAGTGTCCTGCATCGTCCGCTCCGATGAGCCCCGGCGTTCCCAGGACCAGACCCGCGAGCGTGAAATCATCGCGATCCACCTCGACGAGGCGATGTTCGTCAGGACCGAGACGCCCGATGATCACGACGTCGAGCAGGCGGATGGCGCCGTTCTCCACCTGACGTAGGAGCGCCTCGAGGACGTGGGAGCCGAGGCGGTCGTCCTCGAGGCGGACGACGACGAACTCCACGTCGCCGAGCGCCCGGAGTCTCGTCAGATCGACCGCCTCAGCCACGACGTCAGCTCAACGCACGGGCCTTGATGGCCGAGAACTCGTCCGGGGTGATCGTGCCGGCGGCGAGCAGCTTGGACGCCTTGTCGATCTCATCGCTGGGGCTCGACCCGGCGACGCTGCGGATGTAGGAGTCCGCTGCGTGCTGCTGTTCGCGGTACGCCGACGCGCTCCGTTCGCCCATGCCCCTGCCGCGCGCGATCAGGTAGATGAGCGCCGTGAGGAACGGGACGAAGATCAGGAAGATGATCCAGACGGCTTTCCACCAGCCGTTGAGAGTGTGATCCCGGAACAGGTCGGCGACGATGTTGAAGAGCACCATCAGGTAGGAGACGAACACGAAGACCCAGAAGAACCACCAGATGATGTCCCAGAAGCTTTCCCAAATGGACACGTCGCACCTCTTTCGTTGAGTTGTTGCTTACGGCGATGGTGCCAGCGGTGACCGCGGAGCGAACGCACCGGTCACCCTGCACGGGCGACCCGGCGTCGGGCCGGCGCCGGAGCTCTCATCCTCCGCGGGTGAGAGCGCGGCGCTTTTCCGGGGAGGCGG
>NZ_QOAY01000202.1:26118-36012 GCF_003314775.1 Microbacterium sp. H6
GCGAGCATCGAGTCGTTCACGGTCGGCGTGCGCGCCGTGAGAAGGGAATCTTCATGAATGACTTCCGATTCGGTCCGGCCGAGCTCTACCTCGTCGGGTTCGAGGGGTCGCGTCCGGATCCGGCGACTTTCCGTGCCTTGACCGATCTCGTCGACAGCGGAGTGGTGCGGCTGCTCGACTTCGTCGTGATCGCGAAATCGGAGACGGGGACGGTCGAGGTCGTCGAGCTCGAGGATGAGGACGGCTCGCTCGGTCTGGATGACTTCGAGCCGATCGCCGCGGGCTTGGCAGGCGAGGAGGACGTCGAGGCGCTGGCCGCGTCGCTCGCGCCGGGCCGGTCTGCGGCACTCGTGGTACTCGAGCTCACCTTCGCGCGCGCCCTTGCACAGAACCTCGCGGCGGCGGGGGGCGAGGTGCTGCGCACGGAGCGCGTCCCGGCGCCCGTGGTGAACGCGGTGATGGACATCCTCGACCAGGAAGGTGAATGACATGCCCTTGAGAAGATTCGGCCGGCCGGGGCTCATCGGCCTCGCGGCCAGGACCGCGGTGGTTGCGGGAACAGCGACAGCCATCGGCGGTGCGATGTCACGGCACCAGGAGCAGCGTGCACAGGGGGAGTACGAACAGCAGCAGTACGAGGCCGCGCAGCAGCAGGCACAGATCGACGCTGCCGCGCAGAACGCCGCCACGCAGTACTCCTCACCGCCGCCGGCAGCCCCCGCAGCGGGGAACGATCTGATCGCGAAGCTGCAGCAGCTCGCATCCCTGAAGGACTCCGGTGTGCTCTCGGAAGCCGAGTTTGCCGCAGCGAAGCAGAAGCTCCTGAGCTGACGACGAGATCGCCCGCCGCCGGAACGACAGCAGAGACGAGAGCGCGAATGAGCGAACTGGACGATCTACGGGCACGAGTCGCCCTGCTGGAGCAGGAGAACGCCGAGCTCGCGAAGCCACGACGCCGTCCGGTGGCCAGGAGCGTCGTCGCGGGAATCGTCCTGGCGGTGGCGGTGCTGTTGGCGCCGATCGCCGCCATGGGGACGTGGGCGCGTCTGCAGCTCGTGGACGCCGATCGCTTCGTCGCGACGTTCGCACCTCTCGCAGCCGACCCCGACGTTCAGGACTTCGTCGCCGATCAGGTCAGCTCCGCCATCCAGGAGCAGGTGGACTTCGACGCCGTCGTCGGCGACGTGTTCGACGGGCTCCGTGAGCTCGATCTGCCACCCCGAGCCTCGTCGGCGCTCTCCCTGTTGGAAGCGCCGGCGGCCAGCGGACTGACCTCCCTCGTCGACGGTGTCATCCATGACGTCGTCGCCTCCGACCAATTCGCCGACATCTGGGCTCAGTCGCTCCGTTTCACCCATGAGCGCGCTGTCGCGATCATGCAGAACAGCCCAGGCACCGCGTTGCAACTCGCAGATGACGGTGTGCTCTCGGTAGATCTCGGTCTCGTCGTCGACCGGGTCAAGGATGCCTTGAAAGAACGCGGCGTCGGATTCGCCGACCTCATCCCCGAGATCGACAGATCGATTCCGATCGCTCAGGCCGACGCGCTGGTGCTGGTGCGCACCCTGTACCAGGTGGCCGTCGCCGCCGGCTTCTGGTTGCCATGGGTCGTTCTCGGTCTCGTGGTCGTCGGCATCGCGGTGGCGCGCAACCGACTGCGGGCACTGTTCTGGACCAGTGCGGCGTTCGCTGCCGCATTCCTCCTCCTCGCAGGAGGAGTGGGCATCGGGCGCACGTTTTTCATCGGTGCCGTCAGCCCGTCGATCATGACCGCGGCGGCCGCGCAGTCGCTGTTCGATCAGGTGACGTCGCTGTTGAGCCCGACGATCGCCGCGCTGGCGATGGTCGGCGTGCTGATCGCTGTCTGGGCATGGGGTGCAGGCACGAGCCGTGCAGCCGTGGCCCTGCGGAGCGCACTCGACAGCGGGTTCTCCGCAACGCGCGGCACGTGGGAGCGTCGCGGATTCTCGACAGGTCGGCTCGGCCTCATGATCGAGCGGTTGCATGGACCCCTCCTGCTCGTGGGCATGGCGATCGCGGTGCTCGTCCTCGTCGTGACCAGACCGGTGACGTTCGGGACCGTGCTCGGCGTGACCGCCGGGCTCGTCGTCTTCGTGATCGTGATCGAGCTGCTCCGACGTCCGGAGCTTCCCTCCCCAGCGGTCGCGGGGGCGTCCGATGCCGACGGGACGAGTGCGGGCCGGAGCGACGTCGACACAGACACAGACACAGACACAGACGTGGAGGGTGGCGCCGCTGTGACGTCGCCGGCCTCGCATTCATGATCGAAGGAGCAGAGGATGTCGGAATTCAACGCGGACTTCGCCGGTCAGATCGAACTGGACGTGCGGGACTCGGTCCCGGACTGGTCACCGTACGAGCTGCGGAAGGCTCCCGATGGTGCACCGAACGTCCTCGTCGTGCTCTACGACGACACCGGACTCGCCTCCTGGTCGCCGTACGGTGGCCGCATCAGCATGCCCACGATGGACCGCCTTGCCCGAGACGGGCTCACGTACACGCAGTGGCACACGACGGCGCTGTGCTCCCCGACCCGATCGACCATGCTCACCGGTCGAAACCACCACGTGAACCGCGCCGGGGTCATCATGGAGGGCACCAACGGGTTCCCCGGATTCGCGGGACGCCTGCCGGGGGAGTGCGCGACGATCGGCCAGATCCTGCAGCAGAACGGCTACTCGACCTTCTGGGTGGGCAAGGACCACAACGTCCCGGAAGAGGACAACGCCCCCGGCGGGGACCGATCGATGTGGCCCCTGCAGCTCGGCTTCGACCGGTTCTACGGATTCCTGGGGGGAGAGACCAACAACTGGTACCCGGACCTGGTCGAGGACAACCACTTCATCGAGGCGCCGGCCACGCCGGAACAGGGCTACCACCTGTCGAAGGACCTCGCCGACCAGGCCCTGAAGATGATCCGCAATCAGCAGGCTTCGAATCCTTCCAAGCCCTGGTACCTCTGGTTCTGTCCTGGCGCGAACCACGCGCCGCACCATGCACCAGAGGAGTACATCGCCAAGTACAAGGGCCGGTTCGACGACGGCTACGACGCCTACCGGGAGTGGGTGCTCGATCGCATGATCGAGAAGGGAGTGCTGCCGGAGGTCACGGCGATGACACCGCTCAACCCGCTTCCCGACGAGGTGGCGAACCCCGCGGATCGCGTGCGCCCCTGGGACGAGCTCAACGACGACGAGAAGAGGCTGTTCGCCCGCTTCGCAGAGGTGTTCGCCGGATTCTCCGAGTACACGGATACGCAGGTGGGTCGCATCATCGACTACCTGGAGGAGACGGATCAGCTCGACAACACGCTGGTCTTCTACTGCGCCGACAACGGAGCTTCGGGGGAGGGATCTCCGGACGGCTCGGTGAATGAGAACAAGTTCTTCAACGGGTATCCCGACGACCTCGCGGAGAACCTCGCGATGATCGACCGCCTCGGATCCGCAGACACCTACAACCACTATCCGACCGGGTGGGCCGCCGCGTTCTCGACGCCGTTCCAGATGTTCAAGCGTTACTCGCAGTATGCAGGGGGAACGTGCGACCCGATGGTCATCCACTGGCCGAAGGGGATCAGCGCGAAGGGGGAGCTGCGTCATCAATACCACCACTCGGTCGATGTCGTCGCCACCGTGCTCGACGTGATCGGGATCGAGATGCCGGAGACATTCCGAGGTGTGCAGCAACATCCGCTCGACGGAGTGTCGATGAAGTACAGCTTCGACGCCGATCCGGACGCGCCCACGCAGAAGCGGACTCAGTACTACTCCATGCTCGGAACACGCGGCATCTGGAAGGACGGCTGGAAGGCGTCCGCCGTCCACGCGCCGCTCAGCGGCAAGGGGCACTTCGACGACGACGTGTGGGAGCTGTATCACGTCGATTCGGACCGTTCCGAGTCGAAGGACCTCGCCGCCGAGCACCCCGAGAAGCTTCAGGAGCTCATCGCCGTGTGGTTCGACGAGGCGAAGGCGAACTTCGCGCTTCCCTTGGACGACCGCTCCGCTCGCGAACTGCTCAACGTCGAGCGCCCGCAGGCGGAACCGGCTCGAGAACGCTACGTGTACTACCCGGGGACCGATGCGGTGCCGGAGAGCGTCGCGGTCAACCTGCGCGGGCGGTCGTACAAGATCGTCGCCGACGTCGTGCTGGAAGAGGGAGCGGAAGGAGTGATCTTCGCGCACGGGTCGAGATTCGGCGGTCACACCCTCTTCATCAAGGACAACCGTCTCTCGTATGTCTACAACTTCCTCGGCATCCCCCCAGAGCAGACGTTCACCTCCGCGGAGCTCACGCCCGGACCGCACACGCTGGGCGTGGACTTCACCCGCGAGAGCGCCGGCGAGCACGGTGAGTCGGTGGGGACAGCCACGCTCTACGTGGATGATGAGGCGGTCGCCTCCGGGCCGATGCGCGCGCAGGTCGGCAAGTTCACCCTGTGCGGGGACGGGCTCTGCGTGGGATGGGACAGTGCGGATCCGGTGAGTCGGCAGTACCGCAATCCGTTCCCGTTCACGGGCGGCAGGTTGATGGGTGTCGGCGTCGACGTCAGCACCGAGCAGTACCGCGATCTCGAGCTCGAGGCAGCGGCCATGCTGTCTCGTGAGTGATCAGGGAGCCGCGGGGAACACCGTCGCCCAGTCGTCTTTCACACTGACCACCGTGTAGCCCTTGTCGTCGGCGCTCGCGAGGGCCTTCTCCGCGCCGGCGTCATAGGGGGTGTCACCGCGTGACGGGTCGTCGTGGTGGATCAGGATCGCGAATCCGGGGCGGGGCCCACACCGGGCGAAGTCCATCATCGCGGTGTCGCCGTTCGAGTTGCCGCCGACGAACAGCGGGCGCCTGCCGATGCGCGTCCAGATGCGGACGGGTTTCTCCGGACCGTCGTCGAAGAAGGCGAGGGAGGAGGAATACCGCACCGTCGCGTCCGCATCGTCCCATGTCAGGCCGAAGGCCGATCCGACCACGCGCTCCGGAGGGATACCGTAGTTCGCCTGCGTCATGGGACGCATGAAGTCGCGCTCGCCGCCGGAGACGATGTAGCAGGTGAAGCCGTGGTGCTCCAGGTATCGGAGCAGCTCGACCATGGGCTGATAGACCGTCTGGGAATAGGGGCGCTTCAATGTCGGGTGCTGAGCGGTGCGATAGAACTCGGCCACCGAACGCGCGTAGTCCTCGACGCTCATCCCGTGCGTGAGCCCGACGAGCGCCTGGATGATGATCGTCAGATCCGAGTCGTCGCCACCGTAGTGCTTGTCGATCGCCGTGCCCAGCCAGCCGTAATCG
Organism: Microbacterium sp. H6; assembly: GCF_003314775.1. NCBI lineage: Bacteria > Bacillati > Actinomycetota > Actinomycetes > Micrococcales > Microbacteriaceae > Microbacterium > Microbacterium sp. H6. The sequence continues at coordinate 31,429 of NZ_QOAY01000202.1, forward strand.
CCGCTCACGGCCGCGAGGTAGGGCTGGCGCTCGGCGAGCTCGGGTGTGCGCTCGGCGGCGGCTCGCCACTGCTCGACGACATAGTGCAGTTGGGTGATCATGGGCTTCTCGGGCCACAGCGTCCCGTCGTTGTCGAACACGGCGATCCGCTCCTCGACGGGGACTGCGTCCGGCCCCACGGTCACGGCGGCGACGAAATCCTCGATGTCCGTGCGGGTCGGAGTGTCGCGCCACGAAGGCAGGGAGGGGTGTCCGGTCATGTCAGATCCTCGCTTCTCGCCGAGTGTCGGCAGCGGGTCCAGGCTGTCATCCCGCCGCGTGACCGAGACGCTTCGATCACCCCCGGCGGGCGATGCGCGCGATCGGCGAGACGAGCGCGCCCGGTTGACGGGAATACCCCTGGAGGGTATAGGGTTGGCGTGAAGGAGTACCCCACCCGGGTATGCGAGAACGAAAGAGGAACCGTCATGAGCACGAGCGAGTACCAGGTGAGCGGGATGAGCTGCGGCCACTGCGAGGTCGCTATCCGCAGCGAGGTCGGCCAGGTTCCCGGAGTCGACTCGATCGACGTCAGCGCACAGACCGGCAGGCTCGTCGTGACGAGCGCACACCCGCTCGACGATGCGGTGATCCTCGCAGCCGTCGACGAGGCCGGATACCAGGCGGTGCCGGCCTGATGAACACCGCTGGCCGTCTCGGCCTCTACGGCGCGGGACTCGTGATGGTGTTCGGCATCGCATTCGCCGCGGCGGGCGCCATCGTCCCGGACAGTGCGGTCGCGTCCTGGATGGGACGCGCGGGCGCCGGTCATGACGGGCCGTCCCCGCAAGGCGCACAGCAGAACACTCAGAACGGGATGGACGAGGAGATCGACGTGAGTGGAGTGACCATCGCCGCATCGGGATACGCCATGGGCGTGGTCGAAGCGCCGGACGAAAGCGGAGTCGCGGGGGAGCTGTCCTTCGTGATCCGGGACGCCGCCGGCACCCCCGTCACCTCGTATGAGACCGCGCACGGCAAGCAGCTGCACCTGATCGTGGTGCGCAGCGACGGCAGCGGGTACCGCCATGTCCATCCCGAACGGGACGAACACACAGGCACGTGGTCGCTGCCGTGGACCTGGGATGCGGCGGGAACCTACCGCGTCTATGCGGACTTCACCGCGACGGGCGGGACGCCGGTGACACTTTCACGGACGGTGGACATCGCGGGCGTTTTCCAACCGCGTCCCCCGACCGGAACCGAGAGGCGCGTGGCCGTCGACGGCTTCGACGTGTCGATCACCGGCGACCTCGTCGCCGGTGCTGCGAGCGAGCTGACCGTCGAGGTCAGCCGAGACGGCGTGCCCGTCACGACGCTCGAGCCCTACCTGGGCGCCTTCGGCCACCTCGTCGCGCTGCGGGAGGGAGACCTCGCCTACCTGCACGTCCACGCGCACGGCGATGAGCCGGCTCCCGGCGACGTCGCCGGCCCCGAGGTGGTCTTCACCGCCCAGACGCCCACCGCGGGACGATACCTGCTTTACCTCGACTTCCAGGTGGAGGGGACGGTGCACACCGCAGCGTTCGTGCTGGACGCGGAAGCTCCGGCCGACGGGTCGTCGACGGGCACGGGCGAAGACGAGCACGACGAGCACTGAAGCCGTCCACAAGAAGTGCGCTTCCCGCCGTCGTACGGGCAGCGCGAGGATCGAGGAGATCACCATGACGGACACGCAGTCCGCAGCCGCACCGACCAGCGTCGAGCTGGAGATCGGCGGCATGACCTGCGCATCGTGCGCGATGCGGATCGAGAAGAAGCTCAACCGGATCGACGGCATCACCGCGACCGTGAACTACGCGACGGAGAAGGCCAAGGTGACCGCACCGGAGGGATTCGACCCGGCGCTGCTCATCGCGGAGGTGGAGAAGACCGGCTACACCGCCGTTCTCCCCATGCCAGAAGCGAAGACGCCCGCCGGCGAGGTGACCGACGCGTCGGACGCGGAGTTGACCAGCCTCAGGCACCGGCTCGTCGCCTCGATCATCCTGACCGTGCCCGTCATCGCGATGGCGATGATCCCGGCGCTGCAGTTCACCTCCTGGCAGTGGCTCTCGCTGGCTCTGGCCGGACCCGTCATCGTGTGGGCGGCATGGCCGTTCCACAAGGCGGCGTGGACGAACCTCCGGCACGGCGCTGCCACCATGGACACGCTGATCTCGATGGGAACGATCGCCGCACTGCTGTGGTCGCTGTACGCGTTGTTCTTCGGGACCGCGGGGGCACCCGGCATGACGCACCCGTTCGAACTGACCGTGGCACCCAGCGACGGTGCGGCGAACATCTATCTCGAGGTGGGCGCCGGGGTGACGATGTTCATCCTCGCCGGGCGCTACTTCGAGAAGAGGTCCAAGCGCCAGGCCGGGGCGGCACTGCGGGCGCTGCTCGAACTCGGCGCAAAAGACGTCGCCGTGATCCGCGACGGCATCGAGACGCGGATCCCCACCGCCGAACTGAAGCCGGGAGATGAGTTCGTCGCGCGCCCAGGAGAGAAGATCGCCACCGACGGCATCATCGTGTCGGGGACCTCAGCGGTGGACGCCTCGATGCTCACCGGTGAATCGGTGCCGGTGGAGGTGGGCGAGGGGGATGCCGTGACCGGCGCGACCGTCAACGCGGGCGGTCGTCTGATCATCCGTGCCACGCGCGTCGGATCCGACACGCAGCTGGCGCAGATGGCGAAGCTGGTCGAGGACGCGCAGACCGGGAAGGCCGAGGTGCAGCGGCTCGCCGACCGTGTGTCGGGGATCTTCGTGCCCATCGTCATCGCGATCGCCCTCGCCACGCTCGGAGCCTGGCTCGGAGCCGGATTCCCGGCGTCGGCCGCCTTCACCGCCGCTGTCGCCGTCCTCATCATCGCGTGCCCGTGTGCACTCGGTCTCGCGACGCCGACCGCGCTGCTGGTGGGAACGGGACGGGGCGCGCAGATGGGCATCCTGATCAAGGGTCCTGAGGTGCTCGAGTCGACCCGCAAGGTCGACACGGTGGTGCTCGACAAGACCGGGACCGTCACCAGCGGCAGGATGACACTCACCGCGGTGCACACCGCGGCGGGGGTCGACAGGCGGGAGCTGCTCCGCCTTGCGGGTGCGGTGGAGGATGCCTCGGAACACCCGATCGCGCAGGCGGTGGCGAAGGCCGCGACCCAGGAGATCGGAGCGCTCCCCGCGGCGGAGGACTTCGTCAACGTCGAAGGCAAGGGCGTCCAGGGCGTCGTCGACGGACATGCCGTGCTGGTGGGCCGTGAATCGCTGCTGGCGGAGTGGTCGCAGCATCTGCCCGCCGACCTCGCTTCGGCGAAGGCGGAGGCGGAGAGTCAGGGCAAGACGGCCATCGCCGTGGGATGGGACGGGGAAGCCCGTGGTGTGCTCGTGGTGGCCGACACCGTGAAGCCGACCAGCGCGCAGGCCATCTCGCAGCTGAAGAGTCTGGGGCTGACGCCCATCCTTCTCACCGGTGACAACAGAGCGGTGGCCGAGCAGATCGCGGCGGAGGTCGGGATCGCCGAGGTGATCGCGGAAGTGCTGCCGAAGGACAAGGTCGACGTGGTCACCCGGCTCCAGCGCGAGGGCAAGGTCGTCGCGATGGTCGGCGACGGCGTCAACGATGCAGCCGCGCTCGCCCAGGCCGACCTGGGGCTGGCCATGGGCACGGGCACCGACGTCGCGATCGAGGCGAGCGACATCACGCTCGTCCGCGGCGATCTGCGCAGCGCCGCGGACGCGATCCGCCTCTCGAGACGGACACTCGGCACGATCAAGGGCAACCTGTTCTGGGCCTTCGCCTACAACGTCGCGGCGATCCCGCTCGCGGCCCTCGGTCTGCTCAACCCCATGCTCGCCGGTGCGGCGATGGCGTTCTCCAGCGTCTTCGTCGTCGGCAACAGCCTCCGGCTGCGCTCCTTCCGGAGCCAGGCGGCGGATCCCTCTCCGGCACGGAGCGGTGCGGCGCAGGATCGCGCGGCATCGGTCTCCACGCCCGGAACCCGTTGATACCCCAGAGGAGAATGTCATGTCCGATTCCCCCGCAGCCTCCTGCTGCAGCGTGAACAGCACCACCGCCGTGTCCGCCGATGGACGCAATGACCTGCTGGCGCCCGCAGCCGGGGACATGGCGGAGTGTCCGGTGATGGTCGGCAGTCCCGTCGTCATCGCGGATGCCGAGGCCGCCGGCCTGTTCCGCGACTACGAAGGCACGCGCTACTACTTCTGCTGCGCGGGGTGCGGACCGGCGTTCGACGCCGACCCGGCGAAGTACGCCGCCGCTGCCTGAACGTTTCACCCGTGCGGGGGCGCACACCCGTGGCCCCGCACGGCATCGATCTTCCGAGGAGGAGAGGGTGATGAACACTCCGCACCACGACCACACCGCGCATGAGGCGCACGGTACCGCCCAGAGCGAGCCGGGAAGCCCCTACCGTCCGCAGGGCGCAGCTGCGCATGCGGGTCACGACTCCCATGCGGGTCACGGCGATCACGCGGGTCACGGCGGGCACGGCGATCACGTGGCCCAGTTCCGGCGACTGTTCTGGATCATGCTGGCCCT
>NZ_QOAY01000202.1:36033-42260 GCF_003314775.1 Microbacterium sp. H6
CCGTCCCCACCGTCGTGCTCTCCGGCATGTTCGCGATGATCCTCGGTTACACCCTGCCCGACGTGCCGGGCCTGGCCTGGGTCTCACCCGTGCTGGGAACCGTGATGTACGTGTGGGGAGGCAAGCCCTTCCTCACGGGTGCCGTCAGCGAGATCCGTTCGCGCAAGCCCGGCATGATGCTGCTCATCGGGCTCGCGATCACTGTCGCATTCCTCGCGTCGTGGGGAGCGAGCCTCGGCGTCCTGCACCACGAGCTCGACTTCTGGTGGGAGCTCGCGCTCCTCATCGTGATCATGCTGCTCGGACACTGGATCGAGATGCGATCGCTCGCGCAGACGACCTCTGCTCTCGACTCGCTCGCGGCACTCCTGCCGGACGAGGCGGAGCGTGTGGAGGACGGGCAGGTCGTCGTGGTCTCACCAGTCGACCTCCGGGTCGGCGACATCGTGATCGTGCGGCCCGGCGGAAGCGTGCCGGCCGATGGGCGGATCGTCGACGGACGTGCGTCCATGGACGAATCGATGGTGACAGGCGAATCCCGCACGGTCACTCGCGGCAGTGGCGACCAGGTCACCGCCGGCACGGTCGCCACCGATTCCGGGCTGCGGGTGGAGATCACGGCGACCGGGGACGACACCACGCTGGCCGGCATCCAAAGACTCGTGACCGAGGCGCAGAGCTCGTCCTCGCGCGCTCAGCGCCTCGCGGACACGGCAGCGGGATGGCTGTTCTGGTTCGCGCTCGGATCCGCGGCGATCACCGCGATCGTCTGGACACTCGTCGGCTTCCCCGACGCCGCCGTGATCCGCACGATCACGGTGCTGGTCATCGCCTGCCCGCACGCCCTGGGCCTGGCGATCCCGCTGGTCGTGTCGATCGCGACCGAGCGGGCGGCTCGCGGTGGCGTCCTGGTCAAGGACAGGCTCGCGCTGGAGAGCATGCGCACCGTCGATACGGTCCTGTTCGACAAGACCGGGACACTCACCAAGGGCGAACCGACCGTGTCGGAGGTCTCGGTCTCCGGCGGGCATGACGCCCACCGGGTGCTGGCGCTCGCCGCCGCCGCCGAGGCCGACAGCGAGCACCCTCTGGCGAAGGCGATCGTGCGCGCCGCGGCCGAGAAGAGACTGTCCGTGCCGGCGAGTCGCGACTTCACGTCGTCGCCGGCGGTCGGCGTGACGGCGACCGTCGACGGGACGACGGTGCGCGTCGGCGGCCCGCACCTGCTGACGGAGGAGCGGTCCGACGAGCTTCCCGTCGCCGAGCAGTGGCGCGAGGACGGTGCGATCATCCTGCACGTGGTGCAGGACGGGCAGGTGATCGGGGCGCTGAAGCTTGCCGACGAGATCCGTCCGGAGTCGCGCGAAGCCGTCGATGCGCTGCATGCCCTCGGGGTGCAGGTGGTCATGATCACCGGCGATGCGGAAGCCGTCGCGCACACGGTCGCGGCAGATCTGGGCATCGACCGGTTCTTCGCGGGCGTACGCCCCGAGGACAAGGCCGCGAAGGTGCACGAGCTGCAGCACGAAGGTCGCAAGGTCGCGATGGTCGGCGACGGCGTCAACGACGCACCCGCACTCGCGCAGGCCGACGTGGGTCTGGCCATCGGTGCCGGAACGGATGTCGCGATCGCGTCGGCGGGGGTCATCCTCGCCAGCGACGATCCGCGTTCCGTGCTCTCGGTCATCGAGCTCTCGCGCGCGGCCTACCGCAAGATGAAGCAGAACCTGTGGTGGGCCGCGGGCTACAACCTGCTGTCCGTCCCGTTGGCTGCGGGTGTGCTCGCGCCTATCGGCTTCGTGCTGCCGATGTCGGTCGGGGCGATCCTGATGTCGCTGTCGACGATCGTGGTCGCGCTCAACGCCCAGCTGCTGCGGAGGCTCGATCTGCGGCCCGAGGTGACGACCCGCGCGATCCTCGATCGCTGAGGCCGGGCGGACGCGAAGAAGGGCCCCGCTCCAGGAGCGGGGCCCTTCTTCCTCGACAGTGCTGGTTTCCTCGACAGTGCTGGCTTCCTCGACAGTGCTGGCTTCCTCGACAGTGCTGGCTTCCTCGACAGTGCTGGTCAGCTCGCGCCGCCGAGGTCGTGGATGAGCTCCTTCTCGTCCTCCGCCGAGAGGGAGGTCTGCACGACGGTGCCGTTGAACGGCGCGAGAGCGGCGGCGAACTTGTCCTCCGTGATCTTCGTCGCGTAGACGACGACGGCGGACTTGCCCTCGGAGACCGCGTTCTTCACCCGGTCCCGGAATTCGGCGTCGATACCGGTCTTGTCCAGCCCGGCGAACAGCGCGCCGAAGAGGCCGCCGAACAGCAGCCCGGCGAACGGGACGAAGAAGAGCAGACCGATCAGCATGCCGAACAGCGCGCCTCCAGCGGCACCGACGCCGATGTTCCCCGCTGCACCCGGGTACTCGACCTTGGTCTTGCCCTTCTCGTCGACCTTCACGAGCGCCAGGCCCGCGAGCTCGACGACCAGATCGTTCTGCAGCGACAGGATCTCGTCGTAGGCACCTTCCGCCTGTGGCTCGCTGTCGAACGAGATGACGATGAGTTCAGCCATGGATGCTTCCCTTCTTCGGGCTGAGTCGACCGCCCTCAGCCGATGATCTCGGGAGTCCACTCCGCGGCGGAGCCCCGCTCCGCACATGCTAGGCACGTCACTTCCGCGATCGTCCGGCTCCGCCCCTAATTCACCCGGGGGAGCTTCGATGTGGTCGAAAGTGGGGTGGCGCGGCATCGTCGCTCTTGGGATAGTGGTCGGCACACGGCCAGCGATGAGGATCGAGCGTGTCGCTGGCGGTACGTCGACAGCGATGCGAAAGGTCACGGACATGAGCACTCCCTCCAGCGCCGACCAGCCGATCTTCACGAGGCCGGGGGAGGCGACGCTCACCTCGCGCCACGTCATCCCGCCAGGGGAGTCGCTTCCCGATACGGCGAAGCAGATCGTGGAGGACGAGACGATCCTCGACGGGAACGCGCGCTTGAACCTCGCCACGTTCGTGAGCACGTGGATGGACGACGACGCGAAGCAGGTCTATGCCGCGTCTTTCGACAAGAACATGATCGACAAGGACGAGTATCCGCAGACGGCGGCGATCGAGGACAACTGCTGGCACATGCTGGCCAACCTCTGGAACGCGCCCGATGCGGAGAAGAGCATCGGTACCTCGACCATCGGGTCGTCGGAGGCGTGCATGCTGGGCGGTCTCGCCTTCAAGCGGCGCTGGCAGCAGGCTCGGCGCGCGGCGGGCAAGGATGCCTCGAGTCCGAACATCGTGATGTCCTCGGCCGTGCAGGTGTGCTGGGAGAAGTTCTGCAACTACTTCGACGTCGAGCCGCGCTACGTGCCGATCAGCGAGGAGCACAAGACTCTCGACGGTCACGACCTGGCGAAGTATGTGGACGAGAACACGATCGGCGTCGTCGCGATCATGGGGGTCACGTACACGGGCATGTACGAGCCGGTGGCCGAGATCGCCGCCGCTCTCGACGAGATCCAGAAGAACACGGGCCTCGACATCCCCATCCACGTGGACGGGGCATCGGGGGCGATGATCGCGCCGTTCCTGCAGCCGGACCTGGTGTGGGACTTCCGCCTCGAGCGGGTGCATTCGATCAGCACGTCAGGGCACAAGTACGGGCTCGTGTATCCGGGGCTCGGCTGGGTGGTGTGGCGGGAGGCGCAGTGGCTCCCGGAGGACCTGGTGTTCAAGGTGAGCTACCTGGGCGGGGAGATGCCGACGTTCGCGCTGAACTTCTCGCGGCCGGGGGCTCAGGTGGTGCTGCAGTACTACCTGTTCCTCCGTCTCGGTTTCGAGGGGTACCGCGCTGTGCAGCAGGCCTCTCAGGACGTCGCGAAGTACCTCTCCGCGGGGATCGCCGAGCTCGACGCGTTCGAACTGTGGAACGACGGCAGCGACATCCCTGTGTTCGCGTGGCGTCTGAAGGACGGACACACGAAGAACTGGACGCTCTACCATCTGCAGGATCGGCTACGGATGAAGGGCTGGCTCGTGCCGGCGTATCCGATGCCCGCCGACCTGGAGCGGATAACGGTGCAGCGCATCGTGGTGCGCAACGGGCTGAGCATGGACCTCGCAGAGGAGCTTCTGCAGGCGATCGCGACCGAAGTCGCCTACCTCGACGCACTCGAGTCGCCGATGCCGACCGAGAAGTCCCAGTCGGCCTTCCACCACTGAGCCCGCGATGTCCACTTCGAACACGGGTGCCACCCCAGAATCGACTCCGGCAGCGAGGCCGACTCGCCCGACTGCTGCGCGCACGTCGGCAGCCACGCAGGTGTCGCGGCCGGCCGTCGCCATCCTCGGCGTCGGCCAGCTCGCCCTGCTCACCCTGGTCGTCGTCGCCAGTCTGCGCTCGCTTCCGGCGATGGCGACGTACGGCCTCGGCAGCATCATGCTGTATCTGATCCCCGCGATCGTGTTCCTGGTGCCGACGGCCCTGGTCGCCGCAGAGCTCGCCACCGGATGGAAGGGCGGCATCTACGTCTGGGTGCGGGAGGCGCTCGGGAACAGGTGGGGATTCACCGCGGTGTGGCTGCAGTGGATCCAGAACGTGGTGTGGTTCCCCACACAGCTCGCATTCATCGCGGGTGCCCTCGCGTTCGTGTTCATGGATCCGTCGTTGTCGAGTTCGGGCTTCTTCACGGCGGTCGTGATCATCGTGTTCTACTGGGGTTCGACTTTCGTCACCCTCCGCGGCGGCAACCTCTTCGCCAAGCTCGGCTCCTGGGGCGGCATCCTCGGCACGCTCCTGCCGGCCGCGCTGCTCATCGTGTTCGGTGCGATCTGGGTGTTCAGCGGCGAGAAGAGCCAGGTCCCGCTCGAAGCATCGGCGATCATCCCTCCCTTCACCGGCCTGGCGTCCATCGTCCTGATCGTGTCGAATGTGCTGGCGTACGCCGGGATGGAGGTCAACGCGGTCCACGTGAACCAGATGAAGGACCCGGGCAAGGGGTATCCCCGCTCGGTGTTCCTCGCCGCCGGTCTGATCCTGCTCGTGTTCATCCTTCCGACGTTGGCGATCTCGGTCGCCGTCCCGTCGAAGGAACTGGGGCTCACGAACGGCATCATGCTCGCCTTCGGCGTGTACTTCGATCACTGGGGGATGGGATGGGCGACGGCAGCCGTCTCGGCGCTGATCGCCGCCGGCGCGCTCGCCTCCGTGATCACCTGGGTCGCTGGGCCTTCGAAGGGCGTGCTAGCCGCCGCCGAGACGGGCCTGCTTCCACCGATGCTGCAGAAGCGCAACAAGGCGGGGGTCCAGTCCGGGATCCTGATGCTCCAGGGCACGATCGTGACGATCCTCGCTGCGATCTTCATCGTGGTCCCGAACGTGAGTGCCGCGTTCGTCGCACTGATCGACATGGCGGCCGCGCTGTACCTGATCATGTACATGCTCATGTTCGCGTCGGCGATCGTGCTGCGTCGCAAGGAGCCGACGGTGCACCGCGCGTACCGCGTCGCTGCGCTGCCGCTGGTCGCCGGCATCGGCTTCGTCGCGTGTCTCGCGGCTTTCCTGCTCGCCTTCATCCCGCCCGAGGGATTCACCGCCTTCCCTCCCGCGGCCTATCCGTGGGTCGTCGGCGCTGTCATCGTGGTGCTGGGCGCACCACCCCTCAGGTTCTACGCGATCCGTCGCCCGTCCTGGGACCGTCGACCGCCGGATGGAAGCCTGTTGAGCGACGCCCATCCGGAGGCCACGGTCTCACCGGAAGGTCGGTGAGGGTCACTCGACCCGATGCGCCGCTCGGGCCAGCGCATTGCGCCGCGCCAGGATGATCCCGCCGAGGAGGGCTGCGACGAACGACCCGACCAGCACGCCGATCTTCACGTGCTCGTCCGCGACCGAGCTCGACCCGTAGGCGAGCTCGCCGACCAGCAGCGACACGGTGAAGCCGATTCCCGCGAGGAACGCCATGCCGGTCAGGTCCGGCCAGCGGAGCGTCTCGTCGAGGCGCAGAGCGGGGACCCGGCTCAGCAGGAAGGTCGTGACGAGGATGCCGACCGGCTTGCCCGCGACCAGTCCCACGACGATGCCGATCGTGATCGGGTCGGTGAACGCCGATGCGAGTCCGTCCCATCCGCCGACCGTGACGCCGGCGGCGAAGAACGCGAACACGGGCACCGCGAACAGCGTGGCCACGATGCCCCACCGGTCGGCGAGGTGTGCGGCCATGCCGTCGTACACCGGACGGGCGTCCG
>NZ_QOAY01000230.1:0-6958 GCF_003314775.1 Microbacterium sp. H6
ATCACCGAGATGCTGTCACCACCGAGCACGATGACGTCGGCGTCGGCCGGCACCTCCTCGAGCCCGAGCACGTCGGCGATCGCGCGGCACACCGTGCGCTCCCGGTCGTTCGAGGGCGCGATCCCGGTGATGGCGCTCCGCACGGGATCCGGGAGGGCGGCGACGTCGAGCTTGCCGTGCGCCGTCTGCGGCAGTCCGTCCAGCACGACGACGCCGTGCGGCACGAGATGATCGGGCAGCAGGTTTCGCAGGGCGGAAAGCAGGGCTTCGGGGTCGAGAACTACGGTGTCGAGGGCGCCCGCGGCGTCCGTCGATCCGACGGGGACGGCGTACGCGAGGAGTCGCGCCGACGCCCCGGTCCCGCGGACGATGGCCTCGGCGCGGGCCACGTGCGGGAGGGAGGCAAGGGCGGAGCGCACTTCGCCGAGTTCCACGCGGTGTCCGCGGACCTTCACCTGATCGTCGCGGCGACCTCGGGTGGAGAGCAGCCCGTCCTCCTCGACGCGCACGACATCGCCGGTGAGGTAGATGCGGCCACCGCCTCCGCGGGGGTCAGCCACGAAACGGGAGGCGGTGAGTCCCGGCATCCCGAGGTAGCCGCGCGCGAGGTGCGGTCCTGCGAGCGCGAGCTCGCCCGAGACCCCGACGGGAACGGGGTGGAGCGCGGAGTCGAGCACGAGTGCGTCGGTGCCGGCGAGCGCCCGACCGATGCGCGGCTCCGGCCCCTCGACGACGGCGCCGAGAGCGTCGACCGTGGCCTCGGTGGGGCCGTAGAAGTTGTGGGCGTGGACGGGCCCGTCGGCCAGCCGCCGCCACAGCTCGGGGGATGCGGCCTCGCCGCCGATGAGCAGGAGGGCCGGCGTGTGCGCGGTCTCCAGCAGACCGGAGTCCACGAGGGCGGAGGCGAAGGTCGGGGTCACGTCGAGGGCATCGATCTGCAGGCGATCGACCGCCTCCACGATCTCGCGGGCATCGCGGCGGTCCTCTTCATCGAACACGACCAGCTCGTGGCCCAGCAGGAGCCAGAGCAGCTGCTCCCAGGAGGAGTCGAAGGCGAACGATGCGGTGTGCGCGGCGCGGAGCCTCCGTCCGGCATGGGCAGCGATGGGCCGGAAGAGCGTGTCCGCGTGATGCGCGAGGAAGAACGCGAGCGAACCGCGGCCGACGCCGACACCCTTCGGGGTGCCGGTCGATCCCGAAGTGTAGGTGACCGAGGCGAGAGCCCCGGATGCCGGCACCGGGAAGACGGCATCGACCCGAGCGGCCGGCAGCTCCGCCGTTCCGTCCTCGCCGAGCACGAGCGCACGCGGGTGTGCGGCGGCGGGCGATCCGTCGAGTGCGACCACGAGTCGCGGGTCCGCATGCCGGAGCACGAAGGCGATCCGCTCGTCCGGGTAGGCGAGATCGACCGGTGCGACGGCGGCGCCGGCTTCGAGCACCGCGAAGATCGTGACGACCAGATCGATGCCGCGCGGCAGAGCGATCGCGACGACGTCGTCGGTGCCGATGCCCCGGGAGACGAGCACGGCGGCGAGCGCACGCACCCGCGCCTGCAGCTGTGCGAAGGTCACCGCATCATCTCCCGCACGGATCGCGACCGCTTCCGGATCGGCCGCGACGGCACGCGCGAGCGCCTCGGAGATGTCGACGAGCGGATACCCGCCGTCCGGTAGGGGCTCCGAACCCGACGCACCGCTGTCACCGTCCGCGAGTGCGGCCGCGCGGCCGAGCGGTCGCGTGGGCTCGGCGGCGATCCGGGCGAGGAATCCCGCATACCGTCCGGCGATCCGGTCCGCCTCCGTCGGCGAGTACACGTCGGGGTTGACCTCCAGTCGCAGACGCACACCGCCGTCCGCCGCGGGAATGATCGTGAGGTCGACGTCGTCGACGGGACCTGCGGCGACGGTGCTGACGGTTCCCACCGCCGCGGCGAAGTCGAGCACCGGGGTGTACGGCTTGATGTTCACGCCCGGTCCGCGCAGCAGTGAGGGCATGCCGCGTTCCTGAGAGATCTCTTCTCCTCTGGTCCGTTGAGCACGCCGGAGCACCCCGAGGTCGGAGCTCACGCGCAGGGCCACGGCGAGCAGGGAGTCGGCGGGATCGACCCGCACCGGGAGGGGGAGCACACTCACCGACATGGACGGCGTGCGGGCCGCGACACCGGTCGCGCGTGCGGCAAAGGGCACGCCGAGCACGAGACGGGGCACGCCGGCAGCCCTTCCCGCGAACGCGGCGAAGGCGGCGACGTGCACGTCCGCCCAGGTGAGACGCCGGTCGGATCCTGCGACGGCCCCGAGGTCGGCGGCCGTCTGCGCCGAGACGGGCACGTCGACCGTATGGGCTCGCCGCACAGCCGGAGCAACACCTCCGGAGAGCGTAGGGACATCCGCATCCTCCACGACCACGGCCGCGTCGAGCAGGCTCCGCACCGATGCCCGATCGGAGTCCGCAACGGCCGATTCCGCATAGGCACGTTCTTCGTCGCGCAATGAGGAGGAGCGCGCGAACCCGACGCCCAGAGGGCCTGCGCCGACGAGCACGCGATACCGCTCGGCCACCCGATGCGCGATGAGCGAGATCGAGTAGCCGTCGAGGAGAGCATGGTGCGAGCGCAGCAGCCACACCACGTGATCCGCTGCGGTGCGCACGATCACCTGTCCGACCAGCGAATCCGCGTCCAGCCCCCCGCGCCCGCGTGCCAGCTCGCGGGCGAACAGCGCCTCCGCTGCGGCCTCCGGATCGGGTCGGTCCGCGACGTCATGCACCTCGATCCGCACGGGTGCATCGCTGCGCACCCGGCACGGGGCACCATCGTCCCCGATCACGATCCGGTCTCCCAGCGTGTCCGCCTCGGCGATCGTGGCGCGGATCGCCTCGGCCAGCATCGCCGTCGAGACATCGCCGGCGATGTCCACCCGGTCGGCGACGACGAAGACGTCGGAGTCCGGGTCCAGCAGCTGCGCGTCGACGATGCTGCGCTCGGCGGCGCTCAGCAGCCGGTCGTCGGACGGGGGGACGGGGGAGGTCGTGGTCATCGCGGTCTTCTCTTCGTGGGAGGGGTCCAGATCAGGAGCGGATCCCGGTGCGGGCTGGCGGGCGGGGCGAGGTCAGTCCTCGTCGTCCTCGTCCTTGTCGTCATCGTCATCGTCGAGGTGCTCGTGCGTGTCGGCGATGCCGCGCTTCCAGTACCCGGTGATCGACGAGTGGTGCTTGGTCAGACCCAGGTCGTCTCGCACCCAGCGTCGGAGGGGCTTGATGGCGCCGGCCTCTCCCGCGAGCCAGACGAAAACCCGCGCACCATCGGGGATGTCGACGGCGAGAGCGCCGCGGATGAGGTTGTCGGTCGCCGCCCCACCGCCGTGCAGCCAGGTCACCGACACGCCCTCCGGCGTCTCCAGCGGCTGCTCCGATCCCGGCCCTTCGACCTCGATCACGACAGCCCCCGTTCGCGAGCGCGGACTCTCCTCCAGCCAGCGGGCGACCGCCGGAAGCGCGGTCTCGTCGGCGACGAGCACGTAGAAGTCGTAGTCGTCGCTGACGCGATATCCCCCGGGAGGGCCGGCGACGTGCACCCTGTCTCCCGGCCGCGCATCACGCGCCCAGTCCGACGCGAGCCCGCTCGCGTGCACGACGAAGTCGATGTCGATCTCCCGCAGATCGGGTCGGTGCGCGCGGATCGTGTACTCGCGGCTGGTCGGGATCGGACGAGGCCAGATGAGTTCGTCGCCGTCGGGGCGGGGCAGCCGCAACTCGCCTGTGTCGGGCTCGGGAAAGATGAGCTTCACGTGCTCGTCGAAGATCGCGCTCTCGAACCCTTCTGCACCCGAGCCGCCGAAGGTGAGTCTGATCATGGTGTCGGAGAGCCGGGTGGTGCGCACGACCTCGACCTCTCGGATGCGCACGGGGAAGTCGACGTACTCGACCGGAGCAGGGGCGACCGCGGTCATCGCGCCTCCTCCGCGGCCATCGCCTCGCGCAGGGAACGCGGGCGCAGGTCGGTCCAGGTCTTCTCGATGAACTCGAGCGTCGCCGCCCGGTTCGCCGGACCGAACACGATCCGCCAGCCGGAGGGGACCTCGGCGAACTCGGGCCACAGGGAGTACTGCTCCTCGTCATTCACGAGTGCGAGGAAGACGCCGTCCTCGTCGTCGAAGGGGTTGGTGCTCATGATTCGCCTTCCTGGGGTGCGGGGTGCGCCGCGGCGAGTGCCCCGGCGAGGATGTCGAGGGTGGGTCCGCCGACGAGATCGGCGTACTCGATCGCGCCGCCCGCATCGCGCACGGCGGTGAGGAGTCCGATCACGCGGACCGAGTCGAGCCCGTAGTCCCGGAGGTCCTCGTCCCCCTGGACATCGGCGAGATCGTCCGGCACGACGGCGGCGGCGAGCGCACGGGCGCGCTCGAGGGCTTCAGACGGTGACATGGGTTCCTTTCCTGTCGGCGGTGTGCGCTCCGGCCGACCTGTCGTGCGAGTGCTGGTTCTCTGCGGCTTCGGCCACCAGGGCGTCGGCGATCTCCCCCGCGCGCACGGCCGTCGTCGACAGGAGCGTCGACGTCAGACCGTGCTGGTGCTCGCTCTGTCCCACGAGCACCAGTCGCGCCGAGCCCGGCTCGGTGAGCGTGGCCGAGTGATCGCGGCGGAGCACCGGCCGACCGGCGTCGTCGCGGCGGAGGAGGTCGACGTCGTCCTGCAGCAGCTCCGCGGTGTCGAAGGGCCGGTAGCCGGTGCCGAACACGACGGCGTCGACATGGAGGGAGGTCACATCACCGTCGAGGTCCGACTGGACCCGCAGCTCCACAACGGACGGGGCCTCCTCCAGGGCGACGACGCGACTGACGCGGTGCAGCACCAGGCGCTCGCGGTCGAGCCAGGCATCGCGGTACATCCGGTCGAAGAAGGCGCGGATCACCGAGGAGCTGGCGACGCCGTTGTTGGCGTTCCGGTGGAGCACGTCGAGTCTGGCGCGCACCGCATCGGTGGCATCGAAGAGCAGGTCTACCGACGCCGGGTCGAAGATCCTGTTCACCAGGGGCCCCTGGTCGCTCGGCGCGACGCCGAACTGGGAGGAGATCACATGGACCGTGGCCTCGGGGAACCGATCGGACAGGTCGAGGGCGACTTCCATCGCGCTCTGCCCGGTGCCGACGACCGCGAGACGACGCGGAGCGCGCAGCTGCCCCACGCGGTGCACATGGTCGGCCGAATGCCACACGCGCGTGCCGGGGGCGATGCCGGCCGGGAATCGCGGCCGCAGTCCCGCCGCGACGATGACGCTGCGGGCGCGCACCGTGCGCACGCCGTCTGCAGACGCCACCAGCACGTCGAAGGCCTCGACCTCACCCTCGATGCGGACGGGGGTGACCCGTTCGACGCGGGATCCGTAGCGGACCACGTCGACGAACGCCTCGGCCACCCACCGCAGGTAGGCGGCGAACTCGATCCGCAGGGGCTCGGCGCACCCGCGGTTCGTGAAGTCGACGAGACGCTGACGTTGATGGAGGAACGCAACGAACGAGTAGGGGGAGACCGGGTTGCGGAAGGTGACCAGATCCTTGAGGAACGAGATCTGCATGCTCGCGTCCTCGAGCAGCATTCCCGGGTGCCACGTGGGCTCCTCCTGCGCTTCGAAGAACACCGCTTCGAGCGGTCTGCCCTCCTCCGCGTGCTCGCGCAGAGCGATCGCGATGGCCAGATTCGCCGGCCCGAATCCGACGCCGACGACATCGACGGTCTCGGGGACGTCCTTCCCCTCATCCAGAGCTGCCGCGTTCACGAACGGCTCCCCTCGTGTGCGGCGACCCCTCGACGGTCGACCTTGCCGACGCCGGTCGCGGGGAGCTCAGGCACGAGGGCGAAGACGTCGGGCACCTTGTATACCGCCAGTCCCACGGCGGCGAGATGACGACGCAGGTCGACGGGTCGCACCGGCGGGAGAACCCCCTCGGGGCCGGGGCGCAGCACGACGGAGGCGTGCACCCGCTCCCCCATCGCGTCGTCCGGCACCCCGACGACCGCCGCGTCGTGCACGTCCGGATGCGTGAGGAGCGCGTTCTCGATCTCCTCCGGCACGATCTTCTCGCCGCCGCGGTTGATCTGGTCCTTCGATCTGCCGACGACCGTGAGATAGCCGTCTTCCCGCTCGATCACGATGTCGCCGGTGCGGTAGAAGCCGTCGTCGGTGAACGATCGTGCATCGTGCTCCGGCGCGCGGAAGTAGCCGCGGATCGTGTACGGGCCGCGCGTCAGCAGGGCCCCGGGCGAGCCGGGCGGCACCGGACGGTCGGCTTCGTCCACGACGCGCACCTCGTCGTCCTCGCTGATGCGCAGGCCCTGGGTCGAGATCACGGTCTCGAGGTCGTCATCGAGCCGGGTGTAGTTCACGAGCCCCTCCGCCATGCCGAACACCTGCTGCAGACGACATCCGAATGCCGGCTCGATCCGCTCGGCGACGCTGCGGCTGAGCTTGGCCCCGCCCACCTGCACGACCTCCAGACTGCGCAGATCGTGCGACTGCCGCTGCGGGGCGTTGAGCCAGGAGAGGACGAGCGGAGGCACGGCGGGGACGATCGTCACGCCGTGCCGCTCGATGAGAGCCAGCACCGTGTCGGGGTCCGGGTCGGTGGTGAGGACGATGGTGCCGTGCGCCGCGATGATGCCGAGGATGCCCGGAGAGGACATCGTGAAGTTGTGCGCCACGGGCATCGCCACGAGCATGCGGCTGTGCGCGTGCAGCCCGCAGATGCGCGCGCTCTCGCGCACCGAGTAGAGGTAGTCGTCGTGGGTGCGGGCGATGAGCTTGGGCGTGCCGGTCGTCCCCCCGGACAGCTGCAGGAAGGCGATGTCCTCCGGCCGAACGGGGACGGTCTGCGCCTGCGTCCTCCCGTCGGACACGGCTTCGACGGCGCTCGCGAAGAGCACTCCGCGGACGCTCGGCACGAGGTCGGCGACCTCGGTGGCG
>NZ_QOAY01000230.1:7028-8839 GCF_003314775.1 Microbacterium sp. H6
CGGCCTCGGATGTCCGGCAGAAGTGCAGCAGCTCGGAACGTCGATGCGCCGGCAGCGCGAACAGCGGGACCGCCCCCGCTCGGAACAGGGCGAACACCACGACGACGAACTCGGCGATGTTCGGAAGCTGCACGACGACCCGGTCACCGCGACGGATCCCCTGGTCGGCGATGAGCGCCGTCGCCAACCGGCCGACGCGTCCGTCGAGGTCGCGGTAGGTCCATGACCGGTCGCTGTCCACGATCGCGACGCTGTTCGGTGCCGCCGCGACCGCCTCGCGCAGCAGCGCGTCGAAGGTCGCACCGATCCAATGTCCCGCCCGCCGGTAGCGCTCCGCGAACTCCTCGGGATAGGGCACGACGCCCTCCACTGTCAGCGGTTCCACGCTCAGCGGCTCCACGGCGCTCATGCGGCACCCACCAGCGTGCGGCGACGCACCGGGGTGACGGCGGCGAGCGCACGCAGAGCGGAGCCGAGCTTGGCCGCGGTCTCGGCGTGCTCGGCGATCGGGTCGGAGCCCGACACGATCCCTGCGCCGGCATGCAGACGCGCGGTCGAACCCGAGACGTGGATCCCCCGCAGTGCGAGTGCCCATTCGCCGTCGCCCGAGGAGTCCATCCAGCCCACCAGCCCGGCGTAGAGCCCGCGGTCCTGCGGCTCGAGGATGCGGATGAGGTCGTGCGCGGCCATGGTCGGCATGCCGCACACGGCCGGAGTCGGATGCACGGCCCCCGCGACGTCGAGCACGGTGGTCCCCGGACGCAGGCGTCCTTCGATCGGCGTACCGAGATGCCAGAGGCGCGGCGTCTCGACGATCTCGGGTTCGCGGGGGACGGAGAGGGTCTCGGTGAACGGGCGCAGCCGCGCGGCGAGCTCGGAGACCAGCACCGCGTGTTCGTGGCGATCCTTGGCGGACGACCCCAAGGCCACCCGTGCGACATCGTCGGCGCGGGGGTCGTCGTGGCGAGCGGCCGTCCCGGCGAGCGGGAGGGAACGAAGGCGCGCGCCCTCGACCGCGGCGACCAGTTCCGGGGAGGCTCCGACGAGCACTCCGCCCGCGTCATCCGGCACGTGATACGCGTAAGCGGAGGGGTTCTGCCCCGCGAAGGCCCGGAACAGCGCGGCGGTGTCGATCGGATCGCCGGCCTCCAGGTCCATCGTGCGCGCCAGGACCACCTTGGTGACGATGCCGGCCTGGATCGCACGCAGCGCAGCACCGACCGCGATGCGATAGCCCGGGTCGTCCGGCGGGATGACGGCCGCGGCACGTTGCGCCGGTTCGGACGATGCGCCGACGATCGGTCCTGCCACGCCGTCGGCCGCCTCTTCGTCCTGGGCCGAGACCTCGACCACATGCTCCGGCACGATGATGTGCGCGGGAAGGGACGGGTCGAACGGGATGGCCCCCAGGGCGATCCGGGGGACGCCGTCCTCCGCCTCCGTCCGCCGCAGCATCGAGAGCACGGCATCGGCCAGACCCGGTCCCGCGGACAGCTCCCGCGGGAGCACCGCGCGTCGCCCGGTGCCGTGCCACCGTCGACGCCCATGGAAGATGACGTCATCCGATCCGTACATGTTCTCTCCTCACACTGCCTGCGGGTGGGTCCGGGAAGCCGGGATCTCCGGGTTCCCGCTCAGCACGCCGTCGCCCCGCCGTCGACGGTCAGCGTCTGCATGGTGATGTGCCGGGCGTCGTCCGAGATCAGGAAGGCGACGGCGGCGGCGATGTCCTCTGGTTCGGCGACGCGCCCCAGCGGGATGCCGTTGCGGAAGCGACCGGCGTCGCCGGCGATCGCTGCCGCCACCGCCTG
>NZ_QOAY01000067.1:0-2099 GCF_003314775.1 Microbacterium sp. H6
CAGGCGTCAACGACCCCGCCGCCCTCGTCCTCGTCGACGCCACCCGCACCGCGGGCGACCCCACCGCAGGTCGCCCCACCGCAGAGCGCAGGCTCGGGCTCATCGCCTCAGCCGACTCCGCCACCGCCGCGGCAGAGCCCGCCGCCTGCGCCGAAACCGACCGGGAAGGAGTGAGCTGCCGTGGCTGCCTCGAAGAACGAGACCGTGAGCGAGCTGGTGCCGGTGAAGTTCTCCCGGCTGGCGCGCCGTGGAGTGCTGCTGGGTCTCTCGCTGTCCCAGCTGATCACCCTCGCCATCGGCGTCCTCGCCATCGTCGGGGCCCTCTACGCCGGCGGCGGTCAGCTACTGGCATACACCGCGCCGGTCTGGGTGCTCTCGGCGGTGCTGACGTGGGTGCCGATCGCGGGCCGTCCGGTCGTGGAGTGGCTCCCGGTCGGCTGCTGGTGGCTGTGGCGCACGACCATCGGCCAGCTGATCTACCGGCGCCGGGTCGTCAAGCCGCGTCCGGCGGGAACCCTCGCCCTGCCCGGCGACATGGCACGGTTGCGGGAGTACGAGGACCCCGAGACCGGGGCCGGGATGATCCACGACCCCCACGCGGGCACGCTGACCGCGGTGTGCGAGGTGACGCATCCCGCGTTCGTGCTCCTCGACCCCGGCGAACAGGAACGCCGGGTGTCCTCCTGGGGGCGTGTGCTCGCGACGGTGTGCCGTTCCGGTCGCGTGGCGACGCTGCAGGTGCTGGAGCGCACCCTGCCGGACTCCGGGACGGGACTCGCCGAGTGGTGGGCCTCGCACGGTGCCGACGATGGTTCGTGGGCGTCCACGACCTATCGGGAGCTGATCGACCGGGCGGGGCCTGCCGGGGAACGGCACGCCAGTACGATCTCCCTCGCCCTGGACATGGGGGCAGCGGCCCGGCAGATCCGCACCGCCGGCGGCGGGATGCGGGGCGCGGCGGCGGTGCTGCGGCAGGAGATGGCGACGCTCACCGCAGCGCTACGGGCCGCAGACCTTACCCCGTCGGGGTGGCTGGGCACGGGGCAGATCGCGGTGATTCTGCGTTCAGCCTACGACCCGGCGATCGCGGCCACGTTGGAGCGGCACGGGCAGCTTGGGCAGGACCTCGCCACTGCCGGGCCGGTGGCGGTGAACGAGTCCTGGTCGCGGCTGCGCACCGACTCCGCGCACCACGCGGTGCTGTGGGTGTCGGAGTGGCCGCGGTCGATGGTGTATCCCGGGTTCCTCTCGCCGGTGCTGCTGTCCACCGGCATCCAACGCGCGTTCTCCCTGCTGTGCACGCCGTTGCGGTCGGATCAGGCCGCCCGTGACATCCGCAAGAAGAAGGTCGAGCACATCTCCGACATGGCCCAGCGGCAACGGATAGGGCAGATCGAGGACGCCGCCCAGACCGCCGAGTACCAGGACGTGCTCCAGCAGGAAGCCGACCTCACCGCCGGGCACGGCGTGCTGCGCTACACGGGCCTCATCGCCGTGTCCGCGCCTACCGTCGATGAGCTCGATGCCGCTGTCGCCGCGATCGAGCAGGCGGCGATCCAAGCGTCCTGCGAGACCCGCCTGCTGGTCGGGCAGCAGGCGGCGGCGTTCACCGCCGCAGCGCTCCCACTGTGCCGCCGCATCTGACCCGGGGAGCCCGAGCGCACCTGAGAGACAGCCCCGCGGTGGCGGGGCTGTCTCTCATCCGCGCCCGAGGAGGCCCTCTGATGCCGACGTTCGATGATCCGCTGACCGATTCAGCCGAAGCGTCTGCCGCGCTGCGCGGCCTGGCGCACGCCACCCGCACCTTCACGAACCCGGCCGACACTTATCGGGTTCTCGGCGACGTGCTCGGCGGAATCCGCTCTCTCCGCCAGGTGGTGGATCAGGTCGCGAGGGCGCACCTCATCCATCGGGCTCGGGCGCACGACGATGACGGTAGTCAGACGGTCGGCGCGTCCGCAGCGCTCGCTGCGGCCGATGATCTGCTGCAGTCCGCGACCGCACTGGATGGTGTGGAGCAGCGCCTGGATGCCGCGCTGGGCCACTCCGGGCGCATCGCCTGGCACCCCGGGGGCCCTGCGGGCGGCTTGGCCGTGAGC
>NZ_QOAY01000001.1:0-397 GCF_003314775.1 Microbacterium sp. H6
CGGAGCCGAATGCGTCGGCCTGAGCCCGCATGCGCTCCAGGTCGTCTTCCGCGACCCCGCGCAGGACGGCGGAGGCTCCGGGCCCGACCGCCGCGATCACGATGAGGTCGCGCAGACGCTCGAGCAGGTCGTCGACGAAGCGGCGAGGGTCCTGGCCGGTCTGCACCACACGGTCGATCGCGGGGAAGGCGGATGCGGCGTCGCCGGCCGCGAGCGCGTCGACGATCTCGTCGAGCAGCGCAGCGTGCGTGTATCCGAGCAGGGCGACAGCGCGCGCGTAGCCCACCGTGACCGTCTCGGACCCGGCCGGAGCGTCCGACCCGGCGATCAGCTGGTCGAGGAGCGAGAGGGTGTCACGCGGCGAACCGCCACCCGCGCGGACCACGAGCGGGAGCAC
>NZ_QOAY01000001.1:435-781 GCF_003314775.1 Microbacterium sp. H6
GCTCGACGATCACGCCCTCCTCGGCGCACAGCTTGGCGACGTACTCGAGCATCGCGGCAGGCGGCACGAGTCGGAACGGATAGTGGTGGGTGCGCGAGCGGATGGTGCCGAGCACCTTCTCGGGCTCGGTGGTCGCGAAGATGAACTTGACGTGCTCCGGCGGCTCTTCGACGAGCTTCAGCAGCGCGTTGAACCCCTGGGGCGTCACCATGTGCGCCTCGTCGAGGATGAAGATCTTGTAGCGGTCGCGGCTCGGGGCGAAGGTGGCCCGCTCACGCAGGTCGCGCGCGTCGTCGACGCCGTTGTGGCTCGCGGCGTCGATCTCGACCACGTCGAGCGATCCACC
>NZ_QOAY01000001.1:809-3697 GCF_003314775.1 Microbacterium sp. H6
GCGCGCGACAGCTCGACGCAGCTCGGGCACACTCCGCAGGGCACGTCGGTAGGCCCCTCGGCGCAGTTCAGGCACCGCGCCAGGATGCGCGCAGACGTCGTCTTCCCGCACCCGCGAGGACCGGAGAACAGGTAGGCGTGGCCGACCCGGTCGCCTCGCAGCGCCGTCATCAGCGGATCGGTCACCTGGGACTGCCCGATCATCTCGCCGAATGCTTCGGGGCGGTAGCGGCGGTAGAGGGCTGTGGTCACCACAACAGCCTACGGCGTGCCACCGACCTTCGGCGGGCCGAGCGGTCAGTCGATCGGTTCGATCACCGGGATCGCCGTGGTGATCACGGGAACGGACGCCGACATGCGCGTCCCGTCCTCGCGTCGGGCGTCGGCGAACTGCCGGAGGGTCGGCCGTCCGGGGATCAGCGGACCCTGATCGGCGAGCGGCACGACGACCTCATCCTCCACCGTCGCGATGTAGGCCGTGTCCCGCACGCTGAAGGGCACGGGCGGCCCGTTGCGCACTTCCACGCGGAGCTCGTCCTTCGTCACCGTCACCCTCAAGGTCGACCCCTGCCACTGCAGCGGGAACGACAGCGACGGCCATCCGGCAGGGAGCCTCGGGTCGAAGCTGAGGTCGCCGGCATAGTCGCGCATACCGCCGAAACCGCACACCAGCGCTGTCCACACCCCGCCCGCCGACGCCACGTGCACGCCGTCAGCCGCGTTGTGGTGCAGGTCGTGCAGGTCGACGAACAGCGACTGCTCGAAGTACTTCTGCGCGAGGTCCTGGTACCCCACCTCGGCCGCCAGGATCGACTGCACGACGGCCGACAGCGTCGAGTCGCCGGTGGTCAGCGGGTCGTAGTAGTCGAAGTCGGCCTTCTTCTCCTCCGGCGTGAAGTGATTGCCCTGCAGGAACAGCGCGAGCACGACATCCGCCTGCTTGAGCACCTGGAACCGGTAGATCACCAGAGGGTGGAAGTGCAGCAGGAGCGGACGCTGTTCGGCCGGGGTGTTGGCGAGGTCCCAGACCTCGCGCTCGAGGAACAGCGAGTCCTGCGGGTGGATGCCGAGCCCCTCGCTGTAGGGGATGTACATCGCCTCGGCCGCGCGGTCCCAGGCCTCGGCCTCTCCTGGTCCGAGTCCCGTGCGATCGACGAGCTTCACGTAGTCCTCGGGATAGCTCTCGCGGATCTCGCGCACGACCTTGGCCGCGTAGCGGAGGTTGTAGCGCGCCATGACGTTCGTGTACAGGTTGTCGTTGACGACCGTCGTGTACTCGTCAGGGCCGGTGACGCCATGGATGTGGAACGTGTCGATCCCGTCGCCCGCCCCGGTCTCCTCGACCAGACGCGAAGCACGCCAGAACCCGAGCGTCGCCCACAGCCGCGCGGTCTCGATCGCGATGTCCGCGCCCTCGCGGCGCAGGAACTCCTCGTCCCCGGTGGCACGCACGTACTTGCCGAGCGCGAAGCTGATGTCGGCGTTGATGTGGTACTGCGCGGTGCCGGCGGCGTAGTAGGCGGAGGCCTCCTCGCCGTTGATCGTGCGCCACGGGAACAGGGCTCCCGCCTCGTTGAGCTGGGCCGCCCTGCGCCGTGCGGCCGGCAGCATCCCCACCCGTGCGCGGAGGGCGTTGTAGGCCCACCGGGGCGACGTGTAGGTGAGGAAGGGGAGCACGTAGATCTCGGTGTCCCAGAAGTAGTGGCCGCTGTATCCCGAACCCGAGACGCCCTTGGCCGGCACTCCGGCGCCGTCGGCGCGCGCCGATGCCTGAGCGAGCTGGAAGAGGCACCAGCGGGTGGCCTGCTGCAGGTCGTCCCTTCCTCCGATCTGCACGTCGCTGCGGTCCCAGAACGCGTCCAGCCACTCCCTCTGACGACGGAACACCGTCTCGACGCCCTCGTCCGCAGCCCGATCGAGCGTGCGCCGGCACCGGTCGACCAGCTCCCTCGGGGGCACGCCACGCGACGTGTGGTAGCTGACGAGCTTGGTCACGGTGATCGGCACACCGGCCTTCGCCTGCACGCGGAAGACGTTCTTCGCGATGTCGGGCTCGACGAGCGTGCGGGCGTTGAACTCGTTCTCGGTCTCCACCACGTGGTCGGCGACCACCGCGACCGTCATCCCCGAATCGGCGACGCGGTAGGAGAGCGCAGAGCGCAGCCCGTCCTGCCAGTGCTCGGCGGGCTCCAGCACGCGATCGGCGATCTTCTCGGCCTTGCGGGGGTCGAACGCCGCGGCCTTGGTGCCGATCGGCGTACCGGCGTAGACACCGGCGCCGTCCTGCCTGTTCAGCAGCTGGCAGCTGATCGTGACCGGCGCATCCGCGTTCTCGACCACCACCTCGAGTCGCAGTACCGCGAGGTGGCGCTCCTCGAAGCTCACGATCCGCTCGTCACGCATCCGCACCCGCTTGCCCGACGGCGTCTCCCACACGACGAAGCGCTCGAGCACGCCGGTGCGCAGGTCGAGGGTGCGACGGTACTCGCGCACGTCGGCGTCGTCGAGCGAGATCGGCTCGTCGTCGACGTACACCCGCATGACCTTGGCATCCGGTGCGTTGACGATCGTCTGCCCGACCTCGGCGAAGCCGTAGGCCTGTTCGGCATGGCGGATCGGCCACGTCTCGTGCAGCCCGTTGATGAAGGTGCCGTGCTCCTGGGCGCCGCGACCCTCGATGTGGTTGCCGCGCAGACCCAGGTAGCCGTTGCCGACCGAGAACAGCGTCTCGCCGACGCCTTCCTCCGAGTAATGCGTGTCGATCAGACGCCACGGGTCGACGGGGAAGCGGTCGCGATCGATCATGCGGACTCCGGGGTCTCGGTGCGGGAGGCGGGAAGGAAGACGGCGAGGTCGTCGACGACGACGGTCGCACCGGCGGCCCGGAGG
>NZ_QOAY01000247.1:0-16090 GCF_003314775.1 Microbacterium sp. H6
AGCCGGCAAGCAGCCCTCCGGCTCCGAGCGCCACGCCCAGGGGGTCGGACGCCGTGGCCGGGCTCGAGGCCTCCGCCGCGGCATCGGATCCGGCGTGCTCACCGTGTCCGTCCGCTGCGGCAGCGGTCACCGAGACGACCGGCGCCGGCGCATCGAGGCTGTGCGGATCTTCGCCGTTCTCGGCGAGCTGCGTCCACTCGGTGGCACCCTCGACGCACGTCTGCACGACGGGGAACGCCAGAGTTTCCGGTGTGTCCTCATCCAGTCCGACGCCCATGCTCACTGCGCCGCGGAGATCCGTGGGAACGGGCGCGACCGCGGTGTAGGTGACAGCGCTGACGAGACCGTCGTCGCCCCGTTCGACCTGGATGTCCCAGTCGGAGTCCATGGTCGGTGAGACGGACGCGAGACCCTCTGGCATCGTGATGCGCAGCGCGGTCGTCGGCGAGTTCTCACAGCCGTGCGAGAACGAGAACGTGAGGACGCCGTGGTCCCCGGCGGCGAGCTCGTCGGGGCTGACCCCGACGTGCGCTCCGGCCATGAGGGGTGCGGTGACGGCAAGGGCAAGGCCGCCGACGAGGCCGGTGGTGGCGAGGCGCAGACGGTGGGTACGGGTGTTGCGGGTCATGAGATCTCCTGATCGATGTGCGGGCACGCCGATGGCGCGTCTCCGCGAAAGGGATGCCACGCGTGTCCGGGTGGCGTGTTCGAGTGCGACGGATCAGTCGCGCAGGAGAGCAGGGGGTCCGCGTCGCGGCAGAGCGGACGAGACCGCGGCGTCGAACGGCGAGAAGACCATCGAGCGCAGACGCGCCGGACGGCGGTGTAGCGCGGGCACCACTGCGGACGCACGTCGGAGGAGGGCATCGACCCAGCGCACGACCACCCGGACGATCGCCTCGCCGTGCCACACCAGCAGCGTGGTCAACACAGCCGCGACGAGGTGCGCCGAGAGCATGAGCGCGCCGGGGGCCGCAGCAGGGGACGGCGATGCGAGGAGGGAGAGGTCGAGGTGATGGGCGTGTCCACCGCCGGCGATCGGCGCCGCCACGGTGGGCGAGCCCAGCACCTGGAACACGACGTGGAAGGCGGCTTGCCCGAGGAACACGGCGAGGGCCACCCTGGCGCGTGACTGTCGGACTCCGACCAGGAGAGCCGCGAGCGGGGTGATCAGGCTCGTGACCGCGACGATCAGCAGCACATGCGGAGCCGCACCGCCCCCGAGCGTGTGGGACAGCGCCGCGAGCAGTGTCGCCACGGAGGAGACGGCGGCAGCACGCACGAGTCGCAGCTGCCGGGCATTCACGCTGACAGCCTAGTCGTGCCGCAGCGCCGGGCGGATTCCTAGCTGGGGGCACTAACGTTGGCACGTGGAATTCCTGCTCTATCTGGCCGGCATCCTCTTCATGCTGATCGGCCTCGGGCTGTCGATCGGCCTGCATGAGGTCGGGCACCTCGTCCCCGCGAAGCTCTTCGGCGTGCGCGTCGGCCAGTACATGATCGGCTTCGGGCCGCGGCTGTGGTCCAAGCGCATCGGCGAGACCGAGTACGGTTTCAAGCTGCTGCCTCTGGGGGGCTTCATCTCGATGTCGGGCATGTATCCGGCATCGAAGAACTCCGGTCCGGCGTCGGGCGTCTTCCGCTCTTTGATCCAAGATGCTCGCAGTGCCAACGACGAGACCATCGCAGAAGGCGCCGAAGACCGCGTCTTCTACCGGCTGCCGGTGTGGAAGCGCGTCGTCGTCATGCTCGGCGGGCCCGCCATGAATCTCGTGCTCGCGACGGTGATCTTCACCGTGCTGCTGTCCGGCATCGGTGTGCAGCAGGGGACGACCACGATCGCTTCAGTCACCGAGTGCGTGGTCCCGGCGGGTTCCACAGCGACCGAGTGCACGCCGGATGATCCCGCGTCTCCGGCAGCGGAAGCCGGCATCAGACCGGGCGACGTGATCGTGTCGGTCGACGGGAAGCCGGTGTCGACCTTCGCCGAGGCCACCGCGATCGTGCAGGCGTCCCCGGGTGAGACGATCGACATGGTCGTGCGGCGCGACGGAGCCGAGAAGTCGCTGAATCTCACGCCGATCGCCGCGGAACGCACGATCACGGATGCGAGTGGCCAGCCGATCCTGGACGACGCAGGCAAGCCCGTGGTCAAGGAGGTCGGCTACGTCGGCATGGGCGCGCAGATGGGATACGTGCAGCAGCCGTTGACCGCGGGGCCGGAGATGGCTGCGGACAGCACGGCGCGCGTCGCATCGATGATCGTCACGCTCCCTGTGCGTCTCTGGGATGTCGGCGTGTCCCTCGTGACCGGCGGTGAACGCGATCCGAACGGCCCGCTGAGCGTGGTCGGCGTCGGTCGCCTCGCCGGCGAGGTCGCCGCGACCGATGCGCCGATCCTCAACCGCTTCGCGTTCCTGCTCGGGCTGCTGGGCTCGCTGAACATCGCGCTGTTCGTGTTCAACCTGATCCCGCTGCTCCCGCTCGACGGCGGCCACATCGTGGTCGCGCTGTGGGACGGGATCAAGCGCGCATGGGCCAAGCTCTTCCGTCGGCCCCCGCCGGCACCCGTCGACGCGACCAAGCTCGTACCGCTCACCGTGGTGGTCGCCGTGGCCCTGATCGCGATGGGTGCCCTGCTCCTGGTCGCCGACCTCTTCAACCCGGTGAACCTGCTCGGCTGATTCCTTCGGGGTGTCTCTTCCCGGCGCGTTGGACCTCGGCCTTGCCGCGGCGGACATGCCGACAGTGCCGACACGCTGGCAGCGGACAGCCCGCGACCGTCAGCCTCAGGCGAGGGCGTGGGTCACGAGGCGTTCGAGCGTCCGGATGCCGTCTCGCGAGAGGATCGACTCGAGATGCCCCTGCACGGAGGCGAAACGGTCTCCTCGGAGCGCGTAGACATCGCCCGAATCCGCGTCTGCGGACACTTCGGCGTCGCCGACCGCGCTCGTGCCCGGGGCGACACGCGCGGTGAAGGTGTTGTAGAAGCCGATCGATGCGTCTTCGCCGAACACCGGGACCGACTTCTGCAGCCCCTGGTGCGGTGCGTCGAGAGGAGTCAGGGCGATGCCGAGGCGGTCGGCGAGGATCTGGTGGCTCAAGCACACGGCGAGCAGCGGCATGCCGGAGTCGAGGCGACGGGTGACGACGTCGCGCATCCTGGCGATGCGGGCGCTCTGCGCATCCCGCGGGTCACCGGGGCCGGGGCCCGCGACGACCAGGTCGGCGGCATCCAGGTCGGCATCCTGTGCGTCATTCCAGGGCACGATCTTCACGGCGAGTCCGAGATGACGGAGCTGGTGCGCGAGCATGGTGGTGAAGCGGTCCTCCGCGTCGACGACGACGGCGGAGCGTCCGGCGAACGGACCGGTGAATTCCTCGCCCTGCGGGTTGAGCCAGAACTCGGCCAGGCGCGCGTTTCGTGATTCCAACAGCTCGGCAACGGTCGGGTCGTCGGCGAGGGCGTGCGCGTCACCGGGAGCGTCCGCATCGCTGCGAGCCTCGGCCACATGATCGCGGTCGATCGCCCCGATGGCACCGAGCACACCCGCGGCCTTGCCGTGCGTCTCGGACACCTCGCCCATGGGGTCCGAGTGTCGGACCAGCGTGGCTCCGACAGGCACGCTGAGCGCGCCGTCCTGGAGATACACGGTGCGGATGAGGATGGGGGCGTCCAGGTCATGGCCGCCGTCCGCGTTCGGGGAGAACAGCGCCGCGACACCCGAGTAGTAGCCTCGCGGCTTCTGCTCGTGACGACGGATCACAGCGCAGGCGTTCTGCATGGGCGAGCCGGTGACCGTGGGAGCGAACATGGTCTCGCGCAGGATGTCGCGGGGGTCGAGCGTGCTGCGTCCGCGGAGCATGTACTCCGTGTGCGTGAGCCGCGACATCTCCTTGAGGTGCGGACCGGTGATCCGTCCTCCGTCGGAGCAGACGGCGCTCATCATCTTGAGCTCCTCGTCCACGACCATGAACAGCTCCTCGGTCTCCTTCGTAGAGGCGAGGAAGTCGACCAGCGTCTCCTTCGTCGCCCCACCCGCCGGGTGACGGAAGGTTCCGGAGATCGGGTTCATGGTGACGATGCCGCCCTGGGCGACCACATGCGCTTCGGGACTGGCGCCGACGGCGATGTGACCGGGGGTGAAGACCGCGAAGGTCCAGTACGCACCGCGCTCGTGTGTGAGCAGCGCACGGAACCAGGTCAGGGCCGCCGTCCGGTCATCGACGTCGACATTCGCGGTGAAGTCCCTGCGGATGACGAAGTTCGCGCCCTCTCCGCGGCCGATCTCGTCCGCGATGACGTTCTCGACGATCGCCGCATACTCTGCGTCGGCGATGTCGAAGCCCTCGTCGTGCAAGGCGACCGGCTCACTCGGCAGCGCGGAGAGGAGCTCGGCGGTCGGAAGGTGCAGGTGCTCGTCGACGACCACGCACCGCAGCGGTGCGGCGTCGTCCTGGGCGACGAAGCCGCGCTCGCGAACCTGGCGGTAGGGGACCATCGCGAACACCTCACGAGGCGTGCCGTCGACGGCGAGGGGGATGTCGGCGAGCAGGTCGACATCCCGCACGTCGCCGCTGAGCAGCTCGACGGTGTCGGCTCCATCGCGGGCGATGAGGACGAAGGACGCGGTCGGATCGGCGCGGAGCTCGGCGAGTCGCGAGAGGGTCATGAGTATCTCCTGTGCTGTGCTCCGGCTCGGCGCAACGAAAAGACCGCCCCGGGGGCGGTCTGAATTCGTGGGAACGCGAACACACCGCCTAGAAGGCGGGCCACCAGGTGAAGTTCGCGAGCATGGGGCCGAAACTACCACATCGGCCGCGATGACCCGCGCGGCATGACGTCACCAGATGCTGCCGCCCGGCTCCTTCGTCTCGGCATCGAGGGCGTGATCGACGACCAGGCGCACGGCGCGAGCCAGCTGCTCCTCGCTCAGATGAGGAGAGCCGGACGGCGCGGTCTCCGTCGACCAGGGAAGATAAGATGCACGAACCCGGCGACGGCGTCGGGGCGCACCGCCCCCAGCACGGTGTACAACACGTGATTGCAGACGTAGCTGCCGGCGGACAGCGAGGACCGGGCAGGGATGCCCGCCGCGTCGATGACCTGCACCAGATGCTTGACGGGAAGTGTCGAGAACCGCGCTTCGGGACCGCCCGCCTCGCTGGGAACGTCGATCGGCTGGGCGCCGTCGTTGTCGGGGATGCGCGCGTCCATCAGATTCACGCCGATGCGCTCCACCGCGACGTGGGCGCTTCCGCCGGCGAGCCCGGTGCAGATGACGACGTCCGGTGCGTGTCGGGCGATGAGGGCGCGAAGCCGCTGGGCGGATGACTCGAATGCGACAGGAAGAGTCGCGATGACGAGCTTGTGCGGTCCCTCGTAGTCGACCGCGACCGCGTTCACCGCATCCGCCGACGGATTGCGCTCGGCGCCGTCGAACGGTTCGAAGCCGGTGAGGAGGATGACTGCCATGGCTCCAGGGTAGGTGCGTCCGTCCAGCCCACATGCATCCTGGCGGCGTAGTCTTGAGGGGTGCCAGCAGTGAACCTCGGAATGCCGAAGATCCCCGAAGTCCTCGCCCCGCGCCGTAAGTCACGGCAGATCAAGGTGGGCAAGGTTCTCGTGGGCGGCGACGCTCCCGTCAGCGTGCAGTCGATGACCACCACGAAGACGACGGACATCAACGGGACGCTCCAGCAGATCGCCGAGCTCACCGCGTCGGGTTGCGAGATCGTGCGTGTCGCGGTACCGCACCAGGATGACGCCGATGCGCTGAAGATCATCGCGATGAAGAGCCAGATCCCGGTGATCGCTGACATCCACTTCCAGCCGCGCTACATCTACACGGCCATCGATGCCGGGTGCGGTGCGGTGCGAGTGAACCCCGGCAACATCCGCGAGTTCGACGGCAATGTCGGGAAGATCGCGGAGGCCGCCAAGGCCGCCGGTGTCTCCCTGCGAATCGGTGTTAACGCCGGCTCGCTGGACCGCAGGATCCTGGCGAAGTACGGCAAGGCCACCGCTGAGGCACTCGTGGAGAGTGCCGTCTGGGAGGCATCGCTGTTCGAGGAGCACGACTTCCACGACTTCAAGATCTCGGTCAAGCACAACGACCCCATCGTGATGGTGAAGGCGTACCGTCAGCTGGCGGAGCGGGGCGACTGGCCGCTGCACCTCGGAGTGACCGAGGCCGGACCCGCCTTCCAGGGAACGATCAAGAGCGCCACCGCCTTCGGCATCCTCCTCGGCGAGGGGATCGGCGACACGATCCGGGTATCTCTCTCCGCACCGCCGGCGGAAGAGGTCAAGGTCGGCCACCAGATCCTGCAGTCGCTCAACCTCCGCGAGCGCAAGCTCGAGATCGTCTCATGCCCCTCGTGCGGTCGCGCACAGGTCGACGTGTACACGCTCGCCGAGAACGTCACCGAAGGCCTCAAGGACATGACCGTTCCCCTGCGGGTCGCGGTGATGGGCTGCGTCGTCAACGGTCCAGGTGAGGCTCGCGAGGCCGATCTCGGCGTGGCTTCGGGCAACGGCAAGGGCCAGATCTTCGTGAAGGGCGAGGTCATCAAGACCGTGCCGGAGGCGGACATCGTCGCCACTCTCATCGAAGAGGCCAACCGGATCGCCGCCGAGATGGGCCCAGAGGCGCCGCTCGGCACCGCCCAGGTCGTCACGGTCTGAGCGGCGAGGAGCACGAGATGTCGGATTCCACCCTCCCTGTTCCCGTCAGGGCGATGATCGACGCGATCAACGCCGCGGACACGGATGCGTTCGTCGCCGTTTTCACGGCCGACGGGTTCGTCAGCGACTGGGGCACGGTCAAGGCCGGTTCCGACGGGGTCCGCGCATGGGCGGGCAGCGATGCGATCGGTGCCGGCGCGCGTATGACCGTGCTCACGGCCACGACCGAGGGAGACACCACGCGCATCCGCTTCGGCTGGGCGAGTCGGGTCTTCAACGGCGAATCCGACGGCATCTTCGTGGTCGACGGCGACAAGCTCGCCAGCTTCACCATTCCGCCGTCCCACTGACCGATCTGACCGAGGTCCGCGGGCGTCGAACTCGCCGCCATCTCGAGACCCCGACGTCGTATCCGAGGAGAACCATGTCGACGCCCACCATCGTGACCTTCCCGACAGGGACCGTGACCGGAGACGGGGTCATCGCCCGCGTGGAGCAGACGCCCGAGGGCACGATCGTCGTGGTCGACGAGACGCCCTTCCACCCGGTCGACCACACCTGGCCCGACCAGCCGGGTGACACAGGGAGTATCGCCGTCGGCGACGACACCGTCCGAGTGGTCGAAGCCGTCATGGCCGCGATCTCGGACGAGGGGGAGTTCGCAGTGGGAAGCGCGATCCCCGTCAAGCGCGGTGCTGAGGGCTGGACCTGGCTCGTCGGACACCTGATCGAGGGGGCCGCCCCGGCATCCTTCACGGAGGGCGCTCGAGCCGACCTGACCGTCGACGCCGCTCGTCGTGCCGGACTCAGCCGCGGGCACACCGCATGCCATGTCGCCTCGCTGGCGCTCGATCTGGCCCTCGCCGATCTCTGGCGCAAGGAACCGGGGGAGGACGCTCTCGGCAACCCCGACTTCGAGGGTCGCGCCAACCAGTCCAGCCGCATCCACGAAGATGGCGCTGTCGACGAGTACCGGCTCGGGAAGAGCCTGCGCCGGGCCGGCTTCGATACCGAGACCTTCGCCACGACCCTGTCCGAGCGCGAGCGACGGATCAATGAGCAGCTCGCGGCATGGGTCGCCTCAGGTGCTGTGAGCAGCATCGTGACGGAAGGGCCCACGATCGTCGATCGGCGGCGCTGGCACTGCGATCTCCCGGAAGGAGAGGCCGTGATCCTCTGCGGGGGCACGCACGCGGAGTCGCTCTCGGAGTTCGCCTCCATCGTCGTGAGCCTGGACCTGAGCGATCCTCAGCTGCTGGTCATGACGACCGTGGCGGCTTCCGCGCGCTGACGTCAGCGGACGAACCCCGCCTGCACGCGGCCGCCCGCTCGCCTCAGTTCGTCTTCGACACGATCGGCGAAGGCAGTGAGATCACCGGCGAGCAGCGGAGCGCTCAACCTCTCGGCGCGACTGTCGCTCAGATCACGCAGCCGTCGGGGCAGCCATTTGCCGGTGGCAGTCCACCGACCGGCATCCAGGAGCATCAGCTCTGCGATCCGCTCGAAGAGCAGACCCGCCACGATCTGTCGCTCGAGTGCGTCTGTCGCGTCGCGCAGGTCGTCGAGCAGGTCGGTGATCATGTAACGACGAAAGCGAGACTCCGCGGCCTCGTCGCCGGGGTGCTCAGAGAGCGAACTCGACCTCTCCCGTGCCGATATCGGCACTGATGATGCGAAGCCGGACGACGTCGCCCGGTCGTGCCTCTGAGGGAATCGGCGCGGTCGCCGTGACCACCGGCTCGGTGAGTTGGACGGCAGCGCGCTCTCCGCGCAGCTCGATCACGGTGGCATCGACCGTCGAGCCGATCAGAGGCGTGAGGAGCGCGGCTTCCACGCTGTTGATCGTCGCCGTGTTCAGCCGCGACGCCCGTTGTCCCGACTCCTGCATCAGCGCGGGAAGCTGTGCGAGCGAGGAACGGACCCACCCGGGTACTGCCTCGCCGTTCGACACCGCGAGGCAGATCGCGAGGACCCAGCGATCGACCAGGCGGCGCAGGGGAGCGGTCGCGTGCGCGTAAGGGGCGCCGATCGCCGCCTGCACGGCATCGTCCGGCGCCTGGCCGTCGAACACCAGATACCCGGCGCCACGGAACAGCGACGACGCGGCTTCCAGCACCGGGAGGGTCAACGGGTCGGTACGGTCCAGGGCCCGGAGATAGTCCCCGTATGCGCCGGAGGTCCACAGGCGGCCGAGAGCTTCGGTCTGGTGTCGGAACGTGTCGAAGGCCGCTCCATCCGGTTCCGGCATCGTCCGCAGGATGCCCACTCCGGCGTCGAGCATCAGCGTGGCAGCGGCCATCCCCGTCATGAGCGAGAGCTGGGCGTTCCATTCCTCGACGGGAAGCGGGCGTCGACGTTCGATCGCGTAGGTGCCGTCGTCTCCGCGCACCACCTCCTCGTCCGGCAGGTTCAGGCTCGCCCCGCCGCGCAGTCGCTCCTGCTCGAGCCGCAGAGCACCGATCTCGGGCAGCAGCGCGGCGGGCCCGTCCGCTCCGCGGTCGAGCGCATCCTGGGTGGTCCCGTAGTCGAGCTGCGCGCGGGAGCGGATCAGGGCGCGTTGCAGACGGAAGTCCGAGACGATGCCCGCGGAGTCGAGCTCGAAGGTCCAGACGAGCGCCGGACGGTCGGCGTCGGGGAGCAGCGAGGCGCGATCCTCGCTCAACACGCGCGGGTGGAGCGGGATCGTGCCGTCGGCGGCGTACAGGGTCTGTCCTCGCCGGCGCGCCTCGACGTCCACGGCTCCACCGGGGACGATGAACCCCGGGACGTCGGCGATCGCATACCGGACGGTGTACCCCGTTCCGGCGCGCTCGAGGTGGAAGGCCTGGTCGAGGTCTCGGGAGCCCTCCGGATCGAGCGTGGCGAAGGGGATCTCGCGAAGATCGAGCTCCGGGACCACGGCGGTCGCGGCCTCCGCCTCGGCGATGACGTCGTCGGGGAAGTCGAGGGGCGCATCCATCGACTCGCGCAGAGCAGCGAGCGCCGATGCCAATTCGGTCTGCGCGGCGGACGGGGCGACGTGCGATCGGCGCTGAGGCATGGTTCCAGACTAGGCGCGGGTGCGGGCGAACCGGCCCTGCCGAAGCCATCCCGCGTTAGCGTGGAGTCATGATCACTGCAGCCAAAGCCCAGACCCTCGTCGGACTCTACGACGCACCGGAGATCCTCCGTGTCGTCAACGTGTGGGACGTCGTCTCCGCACGAGCGGTCGCCGCTCTTCCCGAGACGAAGGCGATCGCGACGGCCGGACACGGGATCGCCGCATCGTTCGGCTACGAGGACGGCTCGACGCCTCGCGACATCATGATCGACATGGTGGGTCGCATCGCGGCCGCCGTCCAGGTGCCCGTCACGGCAGACCTCGA
Organism: Microbacterium sp. H6; assembly: GCF_003314775.1. Taxonomy (NCBI): domain Bacteria; kingdom Bacillati; phylum Actinomycetota; class Actinomycetes; order Micrococcales; family Microbacteriaceae; genus Microbacterium; species Microbacterium sp. H6. Next base: position 10,054 of record NZ_QOAY01000247.1, read on the forward strand.
CGACGGGTACGGGGATGCGGGAGAGACCACCCGCCTCGCGATCGGAGTCGGCGTCGTCGGTGCGAACGTCGAGGATCGCCTCAAGCCGCTCGACGAGTCCGTCGCAGCGGTGGAGGCGATCGTGAAGGCCGCACAGTCGGAGGGCGTCTCCTTCGCTCTCAACGCCCGCACCGATGCGTTCGTCCGCGCCGGCGGTCGCCCCGTGCAGGAGAGCATCGCCGATGCGATCCAGCGTGGTCGCGCCTACCTCGATGCCGGCGCGACGGCGGTCTTCGTCCCCGGCATCCTCGACATGAACGTGACCCGCCAGCTCGTCGAGGGCATCGGCGAGCGCAAGGTGAGCGTCATCGGGATCCCCGGCGCCCTCGCCGCGTCCGAGTACGAGAAGCTCGGCGTCGCACGCATCTCGTACGGCCCGCTTCCGCAGCGGGTGGCTCTGACGGCCCTGCAGGAGCTGGCGGCCGACCTCTACGCGGGTGGCGTCGTCCCGGCGAACCTTCCCGCTCTCAACTGACGCGGTCGAAGACGAGTGACCACGGCTCACTAGACTTGCTCCGTGGTCACTCGTCTTTCGAACTTCTTCCTCCGCACGCTCCGTGAAGACCCTGCAGGCGCAGAGGTCGCCAGCCATCGGCTGCTGATCCGGGCGGGATACATCCGCCCGCAGGCCGCCGGCATCTTCGCGTGGCTGCCACTGGGGCTGCGCGTCAAGTCGAAGATCGAGACCGTCGTCCGGGAGGAGATGGCAGCCGCCGGCGCGCAGGAGGTGCATTTCCCCGCTCTCATGCCGCGTGAGGCCTACGAGGCCACCGGGCGCTGGGACGAGTACGGCGACCTGCTCTTCCGCCTGCAGGACCGCAAGGGCGGCGACTACCTGCTCGCGCCCACGCACGAGGAGGCGTTCACGCTACTCGTGAAGGACCTCTACTCCTCGTACAAGGACCTGCCCCTCACGATCTTCCAGATCCAGGACAAGTACCGCGATGAGGCACGCCCGCGGGCGGGTCTGCTCCGCGGACGCGAGTTCACGATGAAGGACGCGTACTCGTTCGACTCGTCAGACGAGGGCCTGGACGTCAGCTACCAGGCGCAGCGCGACGCGTACGAGCGCATCTTCCAGCGTCTCGGACTCGAGTACGTCATCGTCCAGGCCGACGCCGGCGCGATGGGCGGCTCCCGGAGCGAGGAGTTCCTGCACCCCACGCCTGTCGGGGAGGACACGTTCGTGCGGAGCGCGGGCGGGTACGCGGCGAACGTCGAGGCCTTCACCACGGCGGTGCCAGAGGCCATCGCTTACGACGCCGAGGCTTCCCCGGTCATCTTCGACTCCCCGGACACGCCGACCATCGACACGCTGGTGGCTCACGCCAACCGCGAACTCGACGGCGAGTACACCGCTGCGGACACGCTCAAGAACGTCGTCCTCGCCCTCACGCACCTCGATGGCACCCGCGAACTGGTCATCGTCGGCATCCCCGGTGACCGCGAGGTCGATGAGAAGCGCGCCGAGGTGGCCTTCGCGCCCGCCGAGGTCGAGACGGCCACCGCGGACGACTTCGAGAACAACCCGCTGCTCGTGAAGGGCTACATCGGTCCGTGGTCGCCGACGGGAGCAGTGCTCGGCGAGGAGTCGGCCACCGGCATCCGTTACCTCGTCGATCCGCGCGTGAGCGAGGGCACGAGCTGGATCACCGGCGCGAACATCGACGAGAAGCACGCGCACTCCGTGGTGGTCGGCCGCGACTTCGCCGCCGACGGCATCGTGGAGATCGCGAACGTGCGTGCAGGCGATCCCGCCCCCGACGGCTCCGGTCCGGTCGAGCTCGCTCGCGGCATGGAGATCGGGCACGTCTTCCAGCTCGGACGCAAGTACGCCGAGGCATTGGGCCTCAAGGTGCTGAACGAGAACGGCAAGCTCGTCACCGTCACGATGGGCTCGTACGGCATCGGCGTGACCCGTATCCTCGCGATCATCGCCGAGCTCAACAACGACGACAAGGGCCTCATCTGGCCGGCGTCCGTCGCGCCGTTCGACGTGCAGGTCGTCGCCGCGGGCCGCGACCAGGTCGCGTTCGAGGTCGCGGAGGGGATCTCCGCTCAGCTCGAAGCCGCGGGGCTCGACGTGCTCTACGACGACCGGCCGAAGGTCTCGCCGGGAGTGAAGTTCGGAGACGCCGAGCTCGTCGGTGTGCCGAAGATCGTCATCGTCGGCCGCGGGGCCGCGGAGGGCCAGGTCGAGCTGTGGGACCGCGCCACCGGGGAGCGCGAGGCCGTCTCCGTCGACGAGGTCGTGCCGCGACTCTCCGCCGCGCACTGACCCCACAGTGAGCCTTCACGGCCGCATCGTCAGCAGACGATGCGGCCGTGGTTCATGGTGTCGTCGTCCGGGGTGTCCCGGGTCACGAGCGACTTCAGCGCACCCGCCGCGAGCGCGAGCCTGCCTTTCGACGGCTCCCAGAACTCGGTGACCTTCGGCGTGACCTTGAGGAGGGCGATGCCCGGGGTGTCGAGGCCGTCCGCGAACCAGATCTCCAGCGACGCGGAGTAGAGCTCCTCCATCTTGGCGCGGTCGTGCACCACTTCTGCGGTGCCGGCGACCGACACGTATCGCATGCCCTTGGCATCGCAGTAGGCGAGGCCCACGTCGTGGTGCTTTCGAGCCTCGTGGACTTTCTCGGTGTTCTCAGCGGTGAAGAACCAGATGTCGCCCGCGTCGTCCATCTGCCTGGTCGACATCGGCCGACTCACGAGGTTGCCGTCGTCGTCGGTCGTGGTGAGCATCGTGATGTCGATGTCCTCCACGAGTTCGGCGATGCGGGCGAGGGCTTCGGGTCCTGTGATCTCCGTCATGGCGTCAGCGTGCCGTGCGGAGCGTGCGGGCACACGGGCATTGACAGGGAGCAGCCGCCGTGCTCGACATCGCCGAAGGCAGACGAGTGGACGGCGGGGTTCAGCCGCCGAAGTCGCAGTCGAGGGCAGTGCGGGCGTAGGAGAGGATGTTCGACCGGTACGTCTGCGCTCCCAGCTCGACGCCGATCAGCGGGTAGAGGTCGTACGCGTCCTCGAGAGCGACGATGTTCCGTGCGATCACGGTGAGGTCGGCGGTGGGGCGGAAGGTGCCGAGCGCCGTGCCGATCTCGATCGTCGATCTGTAGAGGGCGACCTGCCGTTCGACGATGGAGCGGTGCAGGGGACGGTACTGAGGCTGCTCCCGCAGCAGGGGGATGCTCTCGTACGCCATGCGCAGATGGTCGCTGATCTCGTCCGGGATCCCGGCCGTGACGAGAGCGACCAGACGCTTCGCCGGGTCGGGCTCGTTCTCGGCGAGTGCGCGTCGTCTCTCGTACATCTCCTCCAGGACACCCTCGACGGTTGCATACATCAGCTCGTCGAAGGTGGAGAAGTAGTACAGCACGCTCCCCGCGCTGACCGAGGCCTCCGCGGCGACCGCGCGCACGTTCGTGCCGAGGAGACCGCTGCGCCCGGCGACGCGCCTGGTCGCGGAGATGAGCTCCGCCCGTCGGGTGGCGTGCTTGCGCTGCTCGGCCACGTATCCTCCTCGCGCCTGGCGCTACTCGTCGTCGGGAACGAGCGTGGTGAGTTCAGCATAGTGGCGGGGACGACGTCGCTTCAGGATGATCCCGACGACGATGCCGGCCACGAACAGGGCGGGGGTGGGGGCGAGGAGCGCGAGGTTGACGGGCCCCTGGAGGCCGGTGACGAGATCGAAGTTGGTCGCGATGAGGACAAATCCGACGATCAGACCGAGCGCCCCGAGCGCCGGTGCGACCAGTACCCGCCAGATGCTGTGGCCTCGCCGCCCTCTCAGGAAGAAGCCGACCACGGCGATGGCGGCCACGGCCTGGGCGAAGACCAACCCGGCGACGCCGATCGAGTACACAGGGAGCGCGAAGCCGAGGAAGGGATCCGCTCCGCTGATGATCGTCACCGCGATGGCCACGAGCGACACGATCGAGATCACGAGGCTTGCGTGGTGAGGTGCCTGCGTCGTCGGCTGGGTCTGCGCGAGCCACGACGGCAGCAGACGCTCCCGTCCGAGCGAGAAGAGGTACCGGGAGCTGGCGTTGTGGAACGCGAGGAGGCAGGCGAAGAAGCTCGTGACGATCAGCACCCGCATCGTCACGGACGCCCAGGCGCCCAGGTACGCGTCGCCGGCGTGGAAGACCATGTCCTGGAAGTCGTCCTGCAGGGCGAGGCGCAGCACGCCCTCGATGCCGAAGGCGACCGTGAGGATCCAGAACGTGAAGGCGTAGAAGACGCCGAGGAACGCGATCGAGATGTATGTCGCGATCGGCACGGTGCGTGCCGGATCCCGCGCCTCCTCGGCGTAGATCGCCGTGCTCTCGAAGCCGAGGTAGGCACCGAACCCGAAGACGAAGAGCGCGCCGCTCCCGGCGGCGAAGAAGACGTTCTCGGGGGCGAAGGAGGCGAACGAGATCGGCTCGGGGCCGCCCGAGGCGAGCACGGCGATCGCGAGGACGAGCAGGATGGCGACCTCGGCCGTGAGCAGGACGCCCAGAACCTTGGCACCGACATCGATCTTGCGGTAGCCGAGCACCCCGACGATGACGAGCGCCAGCAGCGCGTAGACGGTCCAGGGCAGATCGATGCCGAAGAGTGCGGAGAACGTCATCTCCCCGAAGAACCCGACGAAGCCGTAGAAGCAGATGCACAGGGCGGTATAGGAGAAGATCGTCACGAACACGATGCCGATGCCGACGGGTTTGCCGAGTCCTCGAGCGCCGTAGACGTAGAAGGCGCCGGTGTTGCGCACATGCCTCGACATGGCGGTGAAACCGAAGGCGAACAGCATCAGCACGACACCGCTGGCGAGCATCGCGCCCGGGCCGCCGATGCCCGCGAGACGGAAGTCCGTGGCTGCAGCGCTGGCGACGACCGTGAGGGGAGCTGCGGCGGAGACCACGAAGAAGACGATCGCCCAGACTCCGAGGCGCCGCTGGGCGAGCGTCGTGGTCGTGGGGACGGAGGGATTCGGCTGAGACATCTGCGGCTCCGGAATCTGCTGTCGGGAGGGTGCGTATCGGACGGTACGAGCTCTTGAACAGTGATTCAAAAGGCAAAGCCGGGTTAAGTCAAGCAAAACATGCGTTGGATGACATACTCTCTGAACACACGTTCAGGTCAGAGTGGAGTACATGGTGGTTTCCTCATCGGCGTCGGAGTCGTCACGCAGGCGTATCAGGGCAAGGGATCTGGGGGTCCCGTTCGCGGGACGCAGCGGCACCCACGGCGCGATCACCGACGTCCCCGGTGTGGCCGTCGGATATCGCACCATGGTCGCGGGGGAGGGAGCGCACGCCGTCCGCACCGGGGTCACCGCCGTCCTGCCCCGGGGCCGCGAGGGAGTGGGCGTGCCCTGTGCTGCGGCCGTCCACGCCTTCAACGGGAACGGCGAGCTCACCGGCCGCGCATGGATCGACGAGTCCGGATCGCTGTCCATGCCGATCGGGATCACCAGCTCGCATGCGGTCGGAGCCGTGCACAGCGGTATCGACTCCTGGGTGGCGCAGATCGCCCCGCACGTCGCCGCCCAGTGGATGCTGCCCGTCGTCGGGGAGACCTGGGACGGATACCTCAACGACATCAACGGCGGTCACGTCACGCCGGCGGACGCGTGGTCGGCCCTGGAGGCGGCCAGCACCGCCGCACCGGCGGAGGGGAACGTCGGCGGAGGGACGGGGATGAACTGCTACGGCTTCAAGGGAGGCACCGGCACGGCATCCAGAACGGTGGCGTACGGCGGTGCCGAGTACACCGTCGGAGTCCTCATCCAGGCGAACTTCGGTGCGCGCGACGAGCTTCGGCTCGGCAGCATCGACCTGGGCGCACGATCGTCGGCGCCGAACCCGATGGGCGACGACGACTGGTTCGCTCGGGAGCGGCGCCAACATGCCCCGGGAGGAGCCGGATCCGCGATCGTGGTCATCGCCACTGACGCCCCCTTCCTTCCCGGTCAGTGCGCGGCACTGGCTCGTCGGGGAGCCCTGGGTCTCGG
>NZ_QOAY01000247.1:16109-20461 GCF_003314775.1 Microbacterium sp. H6
CGCAGCGGCACCGCGGGCAGTCACTTCTCGGGCGACATCGTCCTCGCGTTCTCCACCGCGAACGAGGGTGCGCTCACGTCGCAGTTCCCGGAGGGGAGCGACGAGGTCTACGAGACCATGCGCCTGATCCCGTGGGGGCGGATCGATCCCTTCCTGACGGCAGCGGTGCAGGCCGTCGACGAGGCCGTGTGGAACGCACTCGTCGCAGCGCAGGACATGACAGGACGCGACGGGCACAGGAGCCTCGCGCTCCCGCACGACGAGATCCGGGCGGCCGTCGACGAGTCCCGCGGAGTCTGAGCGACGGCGTGGCAGGAGGCCACGGTCGCCCCGGAGCATGACACCCTGGAGGCATGATCGACGAACCTCTCCCTGAAGCGCTCAGCGCCGAGATCAACGCCGTCCTCGACGATGCGGGAGTGCACACCGACCGCAGGCTCGTGATGCGGATGCTGCGCACCGCGATCCTTCTGGGGGAGGACGGCGCCGACCGCCTCGATCTGAAGATCGCCTCGGCAGCGCTCGCCGAGATGCGGGATGCGTTCCGTCTCTTCGCTCCGTTCCGCGGCGTCCCCAAGGTCACGGTCTTCGGCTCGGCGCGAACCAGGCAGGACGATCCGCTGTATCTGACGGCGCGCGACGTCGCCTCGGCCCTCGCGGGGGATGGGTGGATGGTCGTCACGGGGGCGGGGCCCGGCATCATGCAGGCGGCTTCCGAGGGAGCGGGTCCTGCCCTCTCGCTGGGCGTCTCGATCAGGCTCCCGTTCGAGGAGAAGCCCAACGGCTTCGTGGCCGGCCAGGACCACGTGGTCGCGATGAAGTACTTCTTCACCCGCAAGCTCATGCTCATCAAGGAATCGCTCGGGTTCATCTGCCTGCCGGGTGGGTTCGGCACCCTCGACGAGATGTTCGAGCTGCTCACCCTGCAGCAGACCGGCAAGGCGGAACCGACGCCGATCGTTCTCCTCGACGAGCCGGGTGGCACGTTCTGGCAGGGGCTTCGCAGCTTCATCGACGACCATCTCGCCCCGACCGGGGTCATCTCGGAGGGCGACTTCGATCGCGTCGTGATCACGGATTCGGTCGATGCGGCCAGGGCGGAGATCACGGGCTTCTGGCACAACTACGACTCATTGCGCTGGGTGGGCGATGCGCTGGTGCTGCGGCTCAAGGCGGAGCCGACGGACGAGGAGATCGATCGGCTCAACGAGGAGTTCGGCTCGATGCTGTCATCGGGGAGGATCGAGCGGACGGGCCCGCGTCAGCCGGAGGTCGCCGACGCCGACAACCTCGACCTCCCGCGCCTGATCCTGCACCTGGATCAGCGGCAGGTGGGCAATCTGTTCCGACTGATCGGCGCGATCAACGCCCTACCGTCTGCTCCCGCGCGGTGATGCGGGCGGCGAAGTCGGCGAGATCGACCGGGCGATCGAGGATGCGCTCCGCAGCGCGGTGGCCGGAGTAGAACGCCGCCCCGACCGTGGCCGGCTCATCGCCCCAGGTGGCTTCGCCGGCGAAGTGCAGCACCCCGTCGACGGGGCCCGCCAGAGCATCGTGATCGTGGTGCGTCGATCCCAGGGCGAGGTGGGAGTACGAGCCGTTCGAGAACTCGTCCTCGCCCCAACGCGTGACCCAGTGCGCGAGCGGTTCACCGACGGCGTCTCCGTAGAGGACGTGGAGAGCGCTGACCGCGTCGGCGACGATCTCGGCATCCGCGAGGTCCTGCATCCGACGACCGAAAGGGCCGGCGGCGAAGGTGAGGAGCGTGGGGATCCCGCTCACTGCCGACACGTCGTACCAGGAGTGCCAGTGCTCGCCGGCGTCGCCGAGTGCGCGGATCACGTACGTCTCCTCGTCCCAGAAGCGCTCGGGGAACTGGACGAACACCTTGTTGAACACGCCCATCCCGAGGCGGGAGATAGGGCCGGAGACCGCTTCGGGGAGCTCGGGATCGAACGAGATCGTTCCCGCCTTGAGGACCCCGAGCGGCACGGTGACGATGACGCGATCCGCGCGGTACTCGGTATCACCGGCGCGCACGACGACGCCCGCTGCGGAACGGCTCACGCGGGTCACGACCGTCTCCAGGCGCACATCGAGGCCGTCTGCGATGCGGCGGGGGAGCTCGTCGTAACCGCGGGGGAAGATGACCTCGTCGCCCTCGATCGCATCCTCATCGAGGCCATGGGCATCGAGATCGCCGATCCAGGCGCCGCACTGCTCCTCGACGCGATGGCGGAAGAACTCGCGGATGTCGTCGATGCGATCAGGGGAGAGCCCCGACCTGTCCAGAGCGCGCTCCGTGACGTCCAGGTACGTGTCGCCGGAGGAGGATGCGGCGATCTCTTCCACGAGCAGGCGGTCGGCCAGGTCGACGTCGCTGACCCACTGCGCGGTCGCGGCTTCGTCCAGACGGCGGCCCTCGCCGTCGTAGTTCTCGATCGGGCGACCTCCCACCTGGAAGCTGCCCACCGTGTACTCGATCGCCGGGATGCGCAGCGCATGCACGAGGTCCCACAGCGGGGAGTTCCCGATGCCGTGGATCCATGAGGCGCCGAGATCGACCGGGAATCCGGCGCTGCGGTCGGTGTGCATGCGGCCTCCGATGCGGTCGCGGCCCTCGAGGACCACGACGCGCTGACCGGCGTCGGCGAGCATCCGGGCGCTCGTGAGCCCCGACATGCCTGCGCCGATCACGACCGTGTCGAATGTGCTCACGTGCTCCTCCTCGAGCGGCTCCGGGATTCCGCCACCGCCGCCGCCGTGCGGGAGCCGGTGGGCACAGGGTATCGTGGTACGGATGTCGCGCGTGCGAACAGGCGCGACGAGAGCTGAATAGAGAGGCCGTCATGGACATCGAACTGAGTCTGCTGCGAGGGATCGAGAAGGAGAAGGCGATTCCCTTCGATGAGCTCGTCGCCATCATCGAGCAGGCGATCCTGACCGCGTACTCCAAGCACGTCGCAGCCGACGGCGTCACGCCCGAGGGTGTCCGCGTCGACCTCGACCGCAAGACCGGCCATGTCGCCGTCCTGCAGGTCGTCAAGGACGAAGAGGGCGCGATCATCGGCGAAGAGGACGCGACGCCGGATGACTTCGGCCGCATCGCCGCCTTCGCCGCCAAGCAGGTCATCAGCCAGCGTCTCCGTGACATCGCGGACGACGTCGTGCTCGGCGACTTCAAGGACAAGGAAGGCGACATCGTCGCCGGCGTGATCCAGCAGGGCCCGAATCCCCGCATGATCCACGTCGACCTCGGTTCCGTCGAGGCGATCCTTCCCCCTGAGGAGCAGGTGCCCGGCGAGGAGTACACGCACGGCTCGCGCCTGCGCGTCTACGTCACGAGTGTGGCCAAGGGGCTCAAGGGGCCGCAGATCACCGTCTCGCGTACGCACCCTGGGCTCGTCCGCAAGCTCTTCGCCCTGGAGGTGCCGGAGATCGCGGCCGGTCTGGTCGAGATCGTGGCGCTGGCCCGGGAGGCCGGACACCGCACGAAGATCGCGGTGAAGGCGAACGACCCCTCGATCAATGCCAAGGGCGCCTGCATCGGTGAGCTGGGTCGTCGTGTGCGCGCGGTGACCGAGGAGCTCGCCGGCGAGAAGATCGACATCGTCGACTACGACGCGGATCTCCCGACCTTCGTGGCGCACGCGCTTTCACCCGCCAAGGTCACAAGCTCTTTCGTGCTCGATGCCGGCACCAAGGCGGTCCGCGCGCTGGTGCCCGACTACCAGCTGTCGCTCGCGATCGGCAAGGAGGGCCAGAATGCCCGCCTGGCCGCCAAGCTCACGGGGGCGAAGATCGACATCCAGCCGGACAGCGTCCTCGACTGACCGGCTTCGGCCTTCCGCCGCGCCCGGGAACGGGCGAGGCGGGGTGAAACGCAGGTGTAAGATGGAACCCGTACGAACGTGCGTCGGTTGTCGCACGCGTGCTCCCCGCTCCGCCCTTCTCCGGGTGGTTGCCCAGAACGACACCCTCATCCCTGATGAGCGTGCTGTCCTGCCGGGGCGCGGCGCGTGGGTGCATCCGACACCCGAATGCATGGAGGCCGCTCTGCGGCGACGAGCCTTCGGACGAGCACTGCGTGTGAACACTCAGCTGGACACACGGACCTTCGAACAGCACCCACCAAGAAACAAAGGCTGAACAGCTATGGAAACAAAGTGAACGGCTCGAAATGAGACCCGTCCGCGACTAGTGGTCTGCCCTGTCTGGGTGGACCGACTCAGACAGGAGAATTGTGGCTGGTAAACCACGCGTACATGAGATCGCCGCCGAACTCGGCGTCGACAGCAAGATCGCACTTGCAAAGCTCAAGGAACTCGGCGAGTTCGTGAAGAGCCCCTCTT
>NZ_QOAY01000148.1:0-14373 GCF_003314775.1 Microbacterium sp. H6
CATCGCCGAGCTCGAGATCACCGAGGCGGAGGAGTTCGCGGTCACCGCGATCGAGCTCGCCCCGATCGAGGCCTCCTGATGCAGCTCGGCACGCGCTGGGCCGCGGGTGCACAGCCGCCCGCCTCCGTCCCCGAAGCGCTGCGTCCCGCCATCGCCGAGGTCGAGTCCCAGGGCCTCACCGGCCACTGGACCCTCACCTGGCTGGAAGGGCGTGCGATCGCCGAGCTCGACGCCGGCTGGGAGGTACTCCAGACCGCGTCCGGTGAGGTCGTCGCCCGCCCGTTCGCCGACTGAACCGCACCCCGCCATCGGGACGAGACCCCCTGACACCCGTGCGGATATCAGGGGGTCTCGTCGCGCGGCCCCGGGCCACGGCGTCAGCGGCGGGTCACTCCCCGTTGCGCGAGGGCATGGTCGACGGCACGGGGGTCCTGCCGGCGGGTCTGTTGTTCGCGCAGCAGATCGAGCGAGAGCTCACGCCGCTCCGCGCGATGTGAGATCCGATTCTCGACGTACGCCGTCAGCCGATCGGCCAGTCGGAGCAGCCGACGCTCGGTTCGCGTCGGTGCGACGAGATGGAGAGTTGCCGCGGTCATGATGCCTCCTCGTTGTCGACGGCGGGCGAGGTCGTGCGCGGGGTCGGCAGATCGAAGAGCTCGGCGCGGAGCGAAACCCGCCGCACGTCCGGCCCCTCCTGGCCCCGGTACCGCTCGATGGCGCTCTCGACGATGGCTTCGAGTTCCTCGCGGAGCGACATCGCCTGCTCCGGTGTCATGTCGAGGTGCGTGGTGATCGTGATCCCGACGTCTCGCCACGTTTCGGGGACCTCGGCCTGCGGTCGGTTCAGGTAGCTCATGAGGGTCTCGTGGCGGACGCGGAAGAACTCCGAGGTGACGATCTGCGCCGCGGCGCGGTTCGCCGGCGAGGTCATCTCATCGTGGCCGGGCACGTCGATGCGCCCCTTGGGCCGTTCCCACCATCGCTCCCTCGCCGTGCCTCGCCCCTCCACCTCTCGGATCAGGTCGTGAGCTGCAAGCGCACGCAGGTGATAGCTGGTGGATCCCGATGTCTCTCCCACGAGGGCCGCAAGGGAGCTGGCGGTCTGCGGACCTCGCGCCGCGAGGATGTCGAAGATCTTGACCCGCAGTGGGTGTGCCAGCGCCTTGAGCGCGCTGGCGTCGAGCGTCCTGACCTGCGTCTCGTTCGTCATGAATGCAAAGATACCCTTGCAAAGGGTTCTTTGCAAGCTTTTCTTTGCATGTGTTCAGTCGATTGCGTCGCGCGCGGCGACGAAGGCGCCGACGCAATACTCGATCTGCTCCGCCGTGTGCGCCGCCGACAGCTGCACGCGGATCCGTGCCAGGCCGCGCGGCACGACCGGGAAGCTGAACGCGGTCACGTAGATGCCACGCGCCTGCATCTCCTGAGCGATCCGCGCCGTCTTCGCCGCGTCCCCGAACATGACGGGGACGATGGGGTGTTCGCCCGGAAGCAGATCGAAGCCCTCCGCCGTCATGCGCTCGCGGAACAGCGACGCGTTCGCACGCAGCCGCGCCCGAAGGTCCGCGGACCCTTGGACGAGATCGAGGGCGGTCAGCGTGCCGGCGACGATCGCGGGGGCGAGAGTGTTCGAGAACAGGTAGGGACGAGAACGCTGGCGCAGCAGAGCCACGATCTCGGCGTGCGAGGCGACGTACCCGCCCGATGCGCCCCCGAGCGCCTTGCCGAAGGTTCCGGTGTAGATGTCGACACGATCGGCTACTCCGCAGAGCTCCGGTGTGCCACGACCGTTCTCGCCGACGAAACCGACCGCATGGGAATCGTCGACGAAGACGAGAGCGTCGTAACGGTCGGCGAGATCGCAGATTTCGGCGAGGGGCGCGATGTAGCCGTCCATCGAGAACACGCCGTCCGTCACGATCACACGGAATCGGGCGTCCGTTGCCGCCTGCAGCTGCGCCTCGAGATCGGCCATGTCCCGGTTGCGGTAACGAAGCCGCCTCGCCTTCGAGAGTCGGATGCCGTCGATGATCGAGGCGTGGTTCAGCTCATCGGAGATGATGGCGTCCTCGGGTCCGAAGAGTGTCTCGAACACTCCCCCGTTCGCGTCGAAGCACGACGAGTACAGGATGGCCTCGTCCGTGCCGAGGAAGTCGGCGAGGCGGCGCTCCAACTCGAGGTGCTGCTCCTGCGTGCCGCAGATGAAGCGCACACTCGCGAGGCCGTAGCCCCACTCCTCCAGGGCCGTCGTCGCGGCCGAGAGGATGCGCGGATCGTCGGCGAGACCGAGGTAGTTGTTCGCGCAGAAGTTCAGCACGTCAGCGCCGTCAGCGGTGATCTCGGCGTTCTGCGGCCCGCGGATACCGCGCTCGCGCTTGGTCAGGCCGGCCTCCTCGATCGCCGCCAGCTCGTCCGACACATGCTTCTGAAAGGTCCCGTACATCACAACTCCGTCCAGTCGAGGATGATCTTGCCCGTTCCCGCCGATTCGGCGGCGGCGAATCCGCGTTCCCATTCACGAGCGGGGACGACTTCGGCGATCACTCGGCCGATGGCATCTCGCAGGGGCGCACTGGTCTGCAGCATCGCCCCCATGGCGTTCCACGTCTCGAACATCTCGCGTCCGTAGATCCCCTTGATCGTGAGCATGTGGGTGACGAGCTTGCCCCAGTCGATCCCGAACCCGGCACTCGGCAGACCCAGCATCGCGATACGCCCACCGTGGTTCATGTTGTCGATCATGGCGGGGAGGGCCGATGGCGCACCGCTCATCTCGAATCCGATGTCGAAACCCTCGCGCATTCCGAGCGCCTGCTGCGCCTCCCTGATATCGCGGACCGAGACGTCGACGACTTCGTCGGCGCCCATCCGACGAGCCATCTCCAGACGCGGTGCGCTGACATCCGTCGCGGTGATGAACCGCGCCCCGGCGTGCCTGGCGACGGCGATGGCCATGAGCCCGATCGGGCCGCAGCCGGTGACGAGCACGTCTTCTCCGACGAGCGGGTACGTGAGCGCCGTGTGGACCGCGTTGCCGAGCGGATCGAAGATCGCGCCGAGCTCGGGAGTCACCTCGGCGTGGTGCACCCACACGTTCGCCGCAGGAAGCGCGAGGTACTCCGCGAACGCACCGTCCCGCTGCAGACCGAGACCGATCGTCCGGATGCACATCTGCCGGCGCCCTGCCCGGCAGTTGCGACACGTCCCGCAGACGATGTGGCCTTCACCGGAGACGCGATCACCCACGGAGATGTCGTGCACGCCGGGTCCGACCTCCACCACTTCGCCGTAGAACTCGTGACCGGGGATCAGCGGGGCGGCGATCGCCGACGCCGCCCAGTCATCCCAGCGGAGGATGTGCAGATCGGTTCCGCAGATGCCGGTGCGCAGCACCCGGATGACGACCTCGTCGGCGCCGGCCTTCGGTTCGGGACGCTCGACCAGCTCGAGCCCCGCGCCAGGCGCGCCTTTGAACAGTGCTCTCATGCGGACAGTGCCTTCATGATCTCGATCACATCGCATCCACGGTTGTAGATCAATCGGCATCGTCTGCACCGTCCATGTAGCCGCCGCTAAACTGTTCTCGTGGAACTCCATCAGTTGCAGATCCTGAGAGAGCTTGGCGCCCTCGGCAGTGTGACCGCCGTGGCCGACGCGCTCCGAGTCACTCCATCTGCCGTCTCCCAGCAGCTCGCAACCCTGCAGCGTGGTGTGCCGACACCGCTGACCCGCAGAGTCGGGCGCACGCTCGCCCTCACACCCGCCGGCGAAGTACTGGCGACTGCCGGCGCCGAGGCGATCGACGCCATGGCGGCGGCACGACACGCCCTGGACGACTTCGAGGGTTCTGCGACGGGAGTCGTGAGCATCAGCGGGTTCCACAGCGTCGGGCAGGCGCTGTTCGGAGCACTCGTGCGGGAGCTGTCGTCCGCAGCGAACGCGCCATCGGTGCAGCTCACGGACGAGGATGTCGCGCAGACGGATTTCCCTGCGCTCACAGCACGCTACGACCTCGTGCTCGCGCACCGCATGGAGCATTCCGAACCGTGGCCCGCGCAGGGTGTGCGCAGCCTCACCCTGATCCGCGAGCCCCTGGACGTGGCGGTAGCGGCCTCACATCCGCTCGCCGGTCGTGCCAGCCTCACACCGGCCGAGGTCGCAGGAGAGCGATGGGTCACCAGTCGCATCGGCTACTCCCCCGACGACGTGCTCCGTGCCGTATCGGCGGTGGCCCATCGGCCCGTCGACATCCAACACCGCATCAACGATTACGGCGCGGTGTCGGCCGTCGTGGCCGCCGGAGGGGTGATCGGGATGCTACCGCGCTTCACCTCGTGCGCGTCCCTCTCGAAGGTGTGAGCACGCACCGGATGATCGACGTGCTCGCGCGGCCCGAGACACTTCGTCGTCGATCGGTCCGCGTGGTCGTGGAAGCCCTTCGCGGCGTGATGACGCGCCTGAGCGAGAGCGGGTCCTGAGCACGCCCGGCGCGGTGGATAGGCTCGGAGGATGACCGACGCCACCAATCCGCTGCTGCAGCCGTCGACGCTTCCCTACGGGCTCCCCGACTACGCCGCGATTCGGCCGGAGCACTATCTCCCCGCTTTCCAGGCGGGTTTCGAGGAGCAGCTCCGCGAGATCGAGCGCATCACCGTGGTGCGCTCGATGCCCACGTTCGAGAACACCCTTGAGGCGCTGGAGCGATCCGGCGAGCTGCTGGATCGTGTCGCGCACACCTTCTACACGGTGAGTTCGGCCGATGCGACGCCCGAGATCCAGGAGATCGACGAGCAGCTCGCGCCGCTCATGGCAGCGCATGAGGATGCGATCACGCTCGACAGCCGGCTCTACTGGCGTGTGCAGCAGGTGTACGAGCAGCTCGACGCGCTGAACCTCGATCCGGAGCAGCGGTACCTCGTGGAGCGCCGTCATCGTGAGATGACCTTGGCCGGTGCGGGCCTCGACGACGAAGCGAAGGCGCGGCTGACCGCCATGAACCAGAAGCTGTCGACCCTGACCAACACGTTCGAGCGCAACCTGCTGAACGACACCAACGACCTGGCCGTGGTGTTCGACACGGCCGACGAGCTCGACGGATTGAGCGCGGGAGAGCTCTCCGCTGCCGCACGTGCCGCCACGGACAGGGACTTGGACGGAAAGCTCCTGATCACCCTCCCGCTCTTCACAGGCCACCCTGCTCTGGCGCAGTTGCGCCCGCGGGAATCGAGACGTCGCATCATGGCGGCCTCGCTCGCACGCGGGTCTCGCGACAACGCGAACGACAACCGTCCGGTCCTTCTCGCGATCGTGCGTCTGCGGGCGGAGCGTGCACAGTTGCTCGGCTACGACTCGCACGCTGCCGCCGTGACCGCGGATGAGACGGCAGGAAGCCCGGAGGCGGTCGAGCGGATGCTCCGACGCCTCGCCGGACCATCCGCGCGCAACGCCCTGGCCGAACGCGCAGCTCTGCAGACGATCGTCGACGAGACCGAGCAGATCCCGTTCCCGGTCGAGGCGCACGACTGGGCCTTTTACACCGAGCGGGTGCGCACTGCACGATACGACATCGACTCCAGCGCGCTTCGGCCCTGGTTCGAAGCGGAGCGCGTGCTCCAGGATGGCGTCTTCTTCGCGGCGACGCAGCTCTACGGCGTCACGTTCTCCGAGCGCGATGACCTCGCCGCGTATCACCCCGGCGCGCGCGTCTTCGAGGTGCGCGACGCCGACGGCTCGCCGGTCGGTCTCTACGTGCTCGATCTGTACACGCGCGATTCCAAGCGCGGCGGCGCGTGGATGAATGCGATCGTCAGCCAGTCGCGACTCCGCGGCACCGCTCCGGTCGTGGTCAACAACCTGAACGTGCCGCTTCCCGGAGAAGGGGAGCCGACGCTCCTGACGCTCGACGAGGTGACCACGCTGTTCCACGAGTTCGGACACGCTCTGCACGGCCTCTTCGCGACTGTCACCTACCCACACTTCGCGGGGACGAACGTGTTCCGCGACTTCGTCGAGTTCCCGAGCCAGGTGAACGAGATGTGGATCCTGTGGCCGGAGGTCCTCGAGAACTACGCGCGTCACCACGAGACCGGCGCTCCACTCGATCCCTCGATCGTCGAGCGCCTGCGAGCGACCGAGACGTTCGATCAGGGGCACGCGACCAGCGAGTATCTGGCTGCCGCATGGTTGGACCAGGCCTGGCATCGTCTCGGCACGGATGCCGAGGTCGACGACGTCGCCGCTTTCGAGGCCGCCGCTCTGGCGGACATCGGTCTGAAAGACCCGACCGTGCCGACGCGGTACTCATCCACCTACTTCGCCCACGTGTTCGCCGGCGGCTACAGCGCGGGGTACTACTCGTACATCTGGAGCGAGGTGCTCGACGCCGACACGGTCGACTGGTTCCGAGAGAACGGTGGTCTCACCCGGGCGAACGGCGACAGATTCCTCGCACGACTCCTCGGCGTGGGAGGTTCCAAGGATCCTCTCGAGGCATACCGCGACTTCCGGGGCCGCGATGCGGATATCGATCCGCTCCTGAAGAGGCGTGGACTGGGCGACTGAGGCGTGAGACGCTGAGCGCATGAACGCCTTTCGCGACGCCCCGTTCGGTCCTGCGGACCGCCTCGACCTCGAGTCCGTCCCCCTCGCCGTCATCCGCCACGAGGGCATCCGCCTCGCCGATCTCCCGGAGGCGTTCGACGCCGGCTACTCGGCGATCGCGCTCACCTTCGCCGGAGGCGTGCTCGTCCCGACCGGCCCGGCACTCGCGGTGTATCACGGCGATCCGATGGGCGTCTTCGACCTGGAACTCGGCTTCCCCGTGCAGACGGCACCGGCGAACCCCATCCCCACCGCGAGCGGCCGCGTCATCGTCGCTTCGACACTGCCCTCAGGACCCGCGGTCGCGACCACGCTGTTCGGCTCCTATGAGGAACTGGGTGGCGCATGGGCCGCCCTCGTCGAGCGCGCGTCGGCGCAGGGGCTTCGTCCCGGGGGGATCTGGATCGAGATCTACGTGTCCGACCCGAGCGCTCCGGCACCAGAACTGCGTACGGACCTGATCATGCCGATCGGCTGACGAAACCCGTCACGCGCAGAGCCTCGTTCGGAGTCACCGTCCGAGCTGGTCCCTGGCTTTGTACCAGGTGAGCTGGTGGTAGCTCTGCGGGAGGAGGTCGCCGAGTCCATCGAGCGACAGCACATGTACGCCGATCGACTCGCTGTCGTCGAGAGACTGCTCCGCGACGCGCGCACACCCGCGCGCGAGGAAATGATGCACCCGGTTCGTGTGGTTGCCGAAGTTCGCCCAGGTCGATCCGAGATCGATGAGATCGTCGGCGGCATACCCGGTCTCCTCGAGCAGCTCACGGCGCGCCGCAGCCTCCGGCGACTCACCAGGCTCTACTCCCCGGCCGATGGTGCCGACGGCCACGACGCCTGCACCGTGCCGATACTCTTCGACGACGATGGCGTCGTCGTTCCGGTCGAGGGCGAGGACGGAGATCCAGTCCCCGTACTCCAGCACGTAGTACGGGGCGATCGACACACCGCTGCCATTCACGCACACGTCGGCGTGGAGGCGGATCCACCGGTCGGCGACGAGCGTCTCGCGCGCCACCGTCTTCCAGGGAGCCGGCTCCGCACTCATGCGCTCTTGCGCTTGCGCTCCATCACGATGGTGGGCGGTGCGCCTTCGTCGACGGCAGCGCGGGTCACGATGACCTTCGCCACGTCCTCGGCGGAGGGGATCTCGAACATGATGGGCCCGAGCACGTCTTCCAGGATCGCCCGAAGACCGCGAGCACCGGTCTTGCGCTCGACGGCGAGGTCGGCGATGGAGCGCAGTGCCTCTTCTTCGAACTCGAGCTGCACGCCGTCGATCTCGAACATCCGCTGATACTGCTTCACCAGCGCGTTGCGCGGGCCCGTCAGGATGTCGATCAGCGCATCCTGGTCGAGCGGTGACACGTTGGTCACGACCGGCAGACGCCCGATGAACTCGGGGATCAGCCCGAACTTGTGCAGGTCTTCCGGAAGCACCTCGCTGAACAGGTCGAGGTCCTTGCCCTTGTCGTGCAGCGGAGCACCGAAGCCGATTCCATGCTTGCCGACGCGGGCCGACACGATGTCTTCGAGACCCGCGAAGGCTCCGGCGACGATGAACAGCACGTTGGACGTGTCGATCTGCAGGAACTCCTGGTGCGGGTGCTTGCGACCACCCTGGGGCGGCACCGAGGCTACCGTGCCCTCGATGATCTTCAGGAGCGCCTGCTGGACGCCCTCGCCCGAGACGTCGCGCGTGATGGAGGGGTTCTCCGCCTTGCGGGCGATCTTGTCGACCTCGTCGATGTAGATGATGCCCTGCTCGGCGCGCTTGACGTCGTAGTCGGCGGCCTGGATGAGCTTGAGGAGGATGTTCTCGACGTCTTCGCCGACATAGCCGGCCTCGGTCAGAGCGGTGGCATCGGCAACGGCGAACGGGACGTTCAGCCGCTTCGCGAGCGTCTGTGCGAGGTACGTCTTCCCACAGCCGGTCGGGCCGATGAGCAGGATGTTGCTCTTGGCGATCTCGACCTCTTCGGCCTTCTGCTCAGCGGTCTGAAGAGTGCCGTGGGCGCGAACGCGCTTGTAGTGGTTGTAGACGGCGACGGAAAGAGCGCGCTTGGCCGGCTCCTGGCCGACGACGTACTCCTCAAGGAAGGAGAAGATCTCACGCGGCTTGGGAAGCTCGAACTCGGCGACCCCGTCGGCAGACGACTCGGCCATGCGCTCTTCGATGATCTCGTTGCACAGTTCGACGCACTCGTCGCAGATGTACACACCGGGGCCGGCGATGAGCTGCTGCACCTGCTTCTGGCTCTTTCCACAGAAAGAGCATTTGAACAGGTCAGCGCTTTCACCGATGCGGGCCATGCGCGTCCTCCTAGGGGGGATCAGAGATCGTCCTTCGAGCCTAACCGCTGCTTACGACACCGGGCCGCATTGAGGGCACTCGACATCGCGCCCATTGGACGGCGAAGGGATCGACAGCCGTCTGGCGCCTTCTCCGGGCGATGGCTGCCGACCCTTTCACGAGATCGACTGTTCGGTCAGACCATGCTCTTCGTGTGCCAGACGGTCTTCACCTCGGTGAAGGCGCCGATCCGTTCCGGCGAGGCGACGACCTCACCGGGGGTAAGCACACGCTTGAGCGTCTCCGCTGCGGCGATCTGCATGTCCACCCAATCCAAGGCGCCGGCACCCGCGAGGTCGAGGGCGTTCACGTCCTGGTGGGATGCCAGCCATGGAGCCATCTCCGCCGGCGAACCCGTCAGCACGTTGACGACGCCACCGGGGACATCGCTGGTGACGAGGACCTCGGCGAGGCTGATGGCCGAGAGCGGGTGCTGCTCACTCGCGATGACGACCACGGTGTTCCCGGCGACCAGCGCGGGAGCCACGACCGACACCAGGCCGAGCAGCGCCGAGTCCTGCGGTGCGATGATCGCGACGACGCCCGTCGGCTCCGGCACGGAGATGTTGAAGTACGGCCCGGAGACGGGGTTCGCGTTGCCCGCCACCTGGGCGTACTTGTCGCACCAGCCGGCGTACCAGACCCAGAGATCGATCGCCTCATCGACCTGCGCGGCCGCAGCGGCGGACGACACGCCCTCCTGCGCCGAGATCTCGTCGATGAACTGCGCACGGCGACCCTCGAGCACCTCTGCGACGCGGTACAACACCTGACCGCGGTTGTAGGCGGTCGCCCCCGACCAGCCCTTCACCGCCGCGCGAGCGGCGACGACGGCGTCACGGGCATCCTTGCGAGAGCCCTTCGCGGCGTTCGCGAGGAAGGCCCCCTTGGAGGAGAGCACCTCGTACGTGCGGCCGGACTCGCTCCGCGGGAACGCTCCGCCGATCGCGAGCTTGTAGGTCTTCGGCACGGTCAGTCGCTTGCTCATGCTGCGGCTCCCTTGAGGTAGGCGGTGAGCCCCTGACGGCCGCCCTCGCGACCGTATCCGGACTCCTTGTAGCCGCCGAACGGGCTCGACGGGTCGAAGCGGTTGAAGGTGTTCGCCCAGATGACACCGGCACGCAGGCGATCGGCCACCGCGAGGATGCGCGATCCCTTGTCGGACCAGATCCCGGCCGAGAGGCCGTACGGCGTGTTGTTCGCCTTCGCGATCGCCTCGGCCGGTGTGCGGAAGGTGAGCACCGAGAGCACAGGCCCGAAGACCTCGTCGCGGGCGATGCGGTGCGAGGCCTCGACGCCGGTGAAGATCGTCGGCGCGAACCAGAAGCCCTGGTCCGGGATCGCGCAGTCCGCCGTCCAGCGCTCTGCGCCCTCGGCCTCGCCGATGTCGCTCAGCTCACGGATGCGGGCGAGCTGCGCTGCGGAGTTGATCGCGCCGATGTCGGTGTTCTTGTCGAGAGGGTCGCCGAGGCGGAGGGTCGACAGGCGCGACTTGAGCCGATCGACGACCTCGTCGTGGATCGACTCCTGCACGAGCAGTCGGCTTCCGGCGCAGCAGACGTGGCCCTGGTTGAAGAAGATGCCGTTCACGATGCCTTCGACCGCCTGATCGATGGGGGCGTCGTCGAACACGATGTTCGCGGCCTTGCCGCCCAGTTCGAGCGTCAGCTTCTTCGGAGTGCCGGCGACAGCCCGGGCGATGTCCCGTCCGACACCGGTCGAACCGGTGAAGGCCACCTTGTCGACGTCGGGGTGACGCACGAGCGCAGAGCCAGTCGCTCCGGCACCCGTCACGATGTTGACGACACCGGCCGGAAGGTCGGCCTGCTGCAGGATCTCGGCGAAGATCAGCGCTGTGAGGGGCGTCGTCTCGGCCGGCTTGAGCACCACCGTGTTGCCGGCGGCGAGAGCGGGAGCGATCTTCCACGCCAGCATCAGCAGCGGGAAGTTCCACGGGATGATCTGACCCGCGACGCCGAGAGCCCGCGGGTTCGCGCCGAGTCCTGCGTGATCGAGCTTGTCGGCCCAGCCCGCGTAGTAGAAGAACCAGGAGGCGACGAGCGGCACGTCCACGTCGCGGCTCTCCTTGATCGGCTTGCCGTTGTCGAGGCTCTCGGCGACAGCGAGCTCACGGGCACGCTCCTGCACGAGGCGGGCGATGCGGAAGAGGTACTTACCTCGGTCGCGACCGCTCATCTTCGACCAGGTCTTCTCGTAGGCGCGACGCGCGGCGGCGACCGCACGGTCGACGTCCTCATCACTCGCCGAAGCGATCTCGGCGATGTGCTTCTCCGTCGCCGGTGAGATGGTGTTGAACGGCGTGCCGGAGCCGTCGACGAACTCGCCGTCGATGAACAGCCCGTAGCTGTCCTTGAGGTTCAGGACCGCGGTGGACTCCGGTGCGGGAGCGTATTCCAGAAATGACATGTTCGTCTTCCCGTCAGTCGATCGTGACGTAGTCGGGGCCCGAGTAGTGGCCGGAGCTGAGCTTCTGACGCTGCAGGAGCACGTCGTTGAGGAGGCTGGAGGCGCCGAAGCGGAAGAGGTGCGGCTGGAGCCACTCCTCGCCGACAGTCTCGGCGACGGTGACGAGATACTTCACCGCATCCTTCGACGAGCGGATGCCACCGGCCGGCTTCACACCGATCTTCTCTCCGGTGCCGCGGTACCAGTCGCGCACGGTCTCCAGCATGAGGAGCGTCGTCGGGAGGGTGGCTGCGGGCTGCACCTTGCCGGTCGAGGTCTTGATGAAGTCCCCTCCCCCCAGGATGCCCAGCCACGAGGCGCGCTTGATGTTGTCGTAGGTGTTCAGCTCGCCGGTCTCCAGGATCACCTTGAGCGAGGCGTACGAACCGTCCTCACGACGGCAGGCCTCCTTGACCTGGGCGATCTGGTCGAAGACCAGGCCGTACCGGCCGGACAGGAACGCTCCACGATCGATCACCATGTCGATCTCATCGGCGCCCGCAGCCACCGCCTCGGCGGTGTCGGCGAGCTTGATCGCAAGCGAGGAGCGTCCGCTGGGGAATGCCGTGGCGACGGCCGCGACGGAGATCAGGCCGTCATCGGGGTCACCGTGCATCCCGCCGAGCGCGGTCACCGCGTCGCCGACCATGTCACCGTACACGCAGACCGCTGCGACCCGCGGGGTCGAAGGATCCGCGGCGTCCGGATTCTTCGCCTTGGCCACGAGAGAGCGCACCTTTCCGGGAGTGTCAGCTCCCTCGAGCGTCGTGAGGTCGATCAGCTTGATGATCGTGTCGAGCGCCCACGCCTTCGAGGTGGTCTTGATCGACCGGGTGCCGAGCCCGGCAGCGCGCTGCTCCAGACCGACGGCATCCACGCCGGGAAGTCCGTGCAGGAATCGCCGGAGCGTGGCGTCGTCGGGCTCGCCGCCCAGAACGTCCACCGCCGCCCTGCGACTGAGTTCTTTGGTCGTCACTGTTCCTCCAACAATGCTCGTGCTGTGGTCTCATCGGTCACCAGAACGCCGCACAGGCCGCTGGTGACCACGGTGCGTGCGATGTCGTGCTTGGCGGGGCCCGCCGTCACGAAGATCGTACGAGCGGCTCCGCGCAGACGGTCGAGAGAGACTCCGACGGTCCGTGCATCGAGCTGCGAGTCGACGATGTTGCCCTCCGCGTCGACGTAGCGCCCGAGGACGTCGCCGACGGCGCCGCGTCGTGCGAGCTCTTCGACATCCTCCGCACTGAGGTAGCCGTTCTCGACATGGGCGGACGAGGCATCGCAGGGTCCGGCGGTGAACAGGAAAGCCTGGGCCTCGGCTGCCTCTTCGAGGACGGCGGCGACGGTGCGGTCGGACTCGATCGCCTGCTTCGTCTCCACGCGCTCGAGGATGGCCGGGCTCGGCAGCAGGGAGACCTGCCCCGAAGCGCGCTGGGCGATCGTGACGGCGAGGCCTGCTGCGCCTCCGGAGCGTCGGTTCAGGCTCACTCCCCCGTTGAGCTGCACCACGGTCACGCCGTTCGCCCAGCCGTCCGGAAGCGCCTCGGCCACGGCACGGAGTGTACGGCCCCAGCTCACCCCGAGGGTGCGGGGAACGGGGCGCAGCGCGGTCAGGAAGTCGGCTGCGGCCTGAGCGACGCGTTCGAGGGTGCCGTCATCGCCTTCCGGAGCCGGCACGACCACGGCATCGGTGAGGCCGAAGCGTTCGACGAGAAGCCGCTCCAGGCCGAGTCGGCGGGCGCGCGGGTGCACGATCTCGATGCGGACGATGCCGCGTTCGCGGGCCTGGGTCAGCAGACGGCCGACCTTCCAGCGCGAGATCTTGAGGAGTCCGCCGATCTCGTCCTGGGTCTTGTCCTCGTCGTAGTACAGCTCGGCGACGCGGACCATGAGCAGATCTTCTTCCACGGCTTCCTCCTTCCTCCTCCAGAGTAGGCCCTCGTCAGCGTTCGCGCACCACAGTGCTCATATGCGCACTTTGTCATCGGGTCGTGCACATCCGCCGGGCACGACGAAGGGCGCCCGCCGGATGACGGACGCCCTTCGATCGATCGGGTCAGACGCGCTTGCGCGTCGTGAGCACCTGGTCGACGATGCCGTACTCCAGCGCCTGTGCGGCGGAGAGGATGTTGTCACGATCGATGTCGCGGTTCACCTGCTCCGGGGTGCGGTTGGTATGTCCCGCGAGCGTCTCCTCCAGCCAGGTGCGCATGCGGAGGATCTCCGCGGCCTGGATCTCGATGTCGGACGCCTGGCCGTGGCCGGCCTCCCCCATCGCGGGCTGGTGGATGAGCACGCGGGCGTTCGGGAGCGCGAGACGCTTGCCCGGCGCACCGGCAGCGAGCAGCACGGCCGCAGCCGAAGCCGCCTGGCCGAGCACCACGGTCTGGATCTGCGGCGCGACGTACTGCATCGTGTCGTAGATCGCCGTCATCGCGGTGAACGAGCCACCAGGCGAGTTGATGTACATCGTGATGTCGCGCTCGGCGTCCTGGCTCTCCAGAACGAGGAGCTGTGCCATCACGTCGTCGGCCGAGGCGTCGTCGACCTGCACGCCGAGGAAGATCACGCGGTCTTCGAACAGCTTGTTGTACGGGTCCTGGCGCTTGAAGCCGTAGGCGGTGCGCTCTTCGAACTGCGGCAGCACGTAGCGGCTGGAAGGCAGGTCACCGGCTGAGCGGAAGGTGGGTGTGTACATGAGCGTCCTTTCGCTTTCCGTTACTCGGTGTCCTGGTCGGTTCCGCCGCCGCCGATGACGTCGGAGGCCGATTCGCGGATGTGATCGACGAAGCCGTACTCAAGCGCTTCCTCAGCCGTGAACCAGCGGTCGCGGTCACCATCGGCGTTGATCTGCTCGACCGACTTGCCGGTCTGGGCAGCGGTGATCTCGGCGAGGCGGTTCTTCATCGACATGATGAGCTGCGCCTGCGTCTGGATGTCGCTCGACGTTCCGC
>NZ_QOAY01000148.1:14453-19270 GCF_003314775.1 Microbacterium sp. H6
TTGCCCTTGGTGCCGGCGGTCAACAGCAGCTGCCCCATGGAGGCGGCCATTCCGATGCCGACCGTGACGATGTCGTTCGGCACGAACTGCATCGTGTCGTAGATCGCCATGCCCGCGGTGATCGATCCGCCGGGCGAATTCACGTAGAGGTAGATGTCTCGCTCGGAGTCTTCTGCGGCGAGGAGAAGGATCTTCGCGCAGATCTCGTTCGCGTTCTCGTCGCGCACCTCCGACCCCAGCCAGATGATGCGGTCCTTCAGCAACCGGTCGAAGACGCTCGTTGCGAGGAGGGGTTCTGCAGCCATGTCAGCTCCTGATTCCGTGTTTCAGTGATTCGAATCTACCGGCGACAACGCAGCGCCCAGGCCGTGTTCGCCGTCGGCATATCAGGTGTCGGCGTCCGCGATCTCGTGGGCATAGGCCGTCATCGAACGGTGGTAGCGCGGCAGATGCGGGACGAGGGCGAGCAGTGCCACGGAGAGACCCTCCGCCGGGCGCCCGGCGCTGGCCAGGATGAGGGCATGCACGCAGGCGACGGCGTCGCGATAGGGGCCGTCGGGCGCGAGCTCCTCCTCGGCACGGATCACGGCGAGTGCTTCGTCGTACTCGCCGAGATTCCGGAGCGAACTGGCCATCTGGATCACGCACTGCGGACGATGCTCACCATCCAACCCCAGAGCCAGCGCGCGTCGATACAGGGCGACAGCCTCCGCCGGCCGGCCAGCGGAATCCCGTGCACCGCCGCGCTCGAACTCCGCGCGAGCGTCGTCAGGGCCGCGCTCAGCGGCGAGGGCGTCGATGCGGCTGATCGTGTCGTCACCCACCGCTTCGCCCGTCGCGTCGTCCCACACCTCGTCGATGCGCTCATCCCACGTCTTCATCGCTGCCCTCTCCTCGGATGGAAAAGAGGGCGGATGCCGCAGCACCCGCCCTCTTCACTGGATCGTTTTCGATCACTCAGCCTTGTTGGCCGCCTTCTTGGCCGGTGCCTTCTTGGCAGCAGGCTTCTCGGCCGGAGCCTTCTCAGCGGCGGGCTTCTCGGCGTCGTCGGCCTCGGCGGCCTTCTTGGCCGGAGCCTTCTTGGCGGCGGGCTTCTTGGCAGGAGCCTTCTTCGCCGGCTTCTCCTCGGCTTCCGCGGAGTCCGCGTCCGCAGACTCGGCCTCGTCGTCGGTGACGATGAAGTCGGACAGATCGACGGGCTTGCCGTTGCTGTCGACGACCTTCACCTTGCCGAGCGCGATCGCGAGCGCCTTGTTCCGGGCAACCTCGCCGACGAGCGCCGGGAGCTGGTTCGAGGACTGCAGCGCCTCGACGAACTCCTGCGGGGCCATGCCGTACTGGGCAGCCGACTGGATGAGGTACTGCGAGAGCTCCTCCTGCGAGACCTGCACGTCGGCCTGCTCGGCGATCGTGTCGAGAAGAACCTGCGTGCGGAACTGCTTCTCGCTGGCCTCGGTGACCTCGGCGCGGTGCACGTCGTCCTCGAGACGGCCTTCGCCCTCGAGGTGGTTGTGCACCTCGTCCTCGATGAGCTGCGGCGGAACCGGGATCTCGATCTGCTCGAGCAGCACCTCGACGAGCTTGTCGCGTGCGGCGGAGCCCTGCGTGAACACGCCCTGCTGAGCGACGCGCTCTGCCACGCTCTCACGGAGCTCGGCGATCGTGTCGAACTCGCTCGCGATCTGCGCGAAGTCGTCGTCGGCCTCGGGAAGCTCGCGCTCCTTGACCGCCTTGACCGTCACGGAGACCTCGGCCTCGGACCCGGCGTGGTCGCCACCGACGAGAGCGGAGCGGAACGTGGTGTCCTCACCCGCGGTGAGCGACTCGATCGCGTCGTCGATGCCCTCGAGCAGCTCGCCCGAGCCGATCTCGTAGGAGACGCCCTCGGCGCGGTCGATCTCGGCGCCGTCGATCGTGGCGACGAGGTCGAGCTCGACGAAGTCACCCTTCGCGGCAGGCCGGTCGACCGGCACGAGCGTGCCGAAGCGGGCGCGCATGTTGTCGAGCTCGGCGTCGAGCGCAGCGTCATCGGCCTCGACAGCGTCGACGGTCACGGTGATGCCGTCGTAAGAGGGCAGCTCGATGTCGGGACGGACGTCGACCTCGATGTCCACGAGCAGGTCACCCGAGAAGTCCTTCTCGTTCGGCCACTGCGTGATGTCGGCCGCCGGGCGCCCCACGACGCGCAGCTTGTGCTCGTTGGTCGCCTCGCGGAAGAACTTGTCCAGGCCTTCGTTCACGGCGTGCTCGATGACCGCGCCGCGACCGATGCGCTGGTCGATGATCGGTGCCGGGACCTTGCCCTTGCGGAAGCCGGGGATCTGGACGTCCTGAGCGATGTGCTCGTACGCGTGAGCGATGCTGGGCTTGAGGTCGTCCGGGGTGACCGTGATGGTGAGCTTGACCCGGGTCGGGGTCAGCTTCTCGACGGTGCTGTTCGCCATGCTGGTGTGTTCTCCTTGTGATTTCCGCTTCGAATCGCGGCTGTAAGGTCCGTGGGGGCCGTGTCGGGGCGACAGGAGTTGAACCTGCGACCTCCCGCTCCCAAAGCGGGCGCTCTACCAAACTGAGCTACGCCCCGGGGAATCCGCATGCGGATTCAGCCCCACCGAGTCTAACGGACAGGAGCATGCGTCAGAGTCCGGTATAGTCGATGAGTCGGTAACCGAACCTTTCGAGGCTCGGATTCCGGGGCTGTAGCTTAGTGGTAAAGCCTTAGTCTTCCAAACTAATGATGCGGGTTCGATTCCCGTCAGCCCCTCCACTCGAGAGGGCCCCCGCCATACGGCGGGGGCCTTCCGCATTTCCGGTCGCCTCGTCGAATACGCTGACAGCATCGCTGCACGCAGGCTCCGACCGGAAGGCATCATCGAATGGGTCAGTCGCCCCGCGACGGCGGGCATCAGCTTCCCGTCGTCTTCTCTTCCGGGGCCTCGTCCTCCACGCCGACACGGTCGCGTCGGAGGAGACGGCCGGGGCTCGTCATCGGCCTGCTCGGCGGCGCCGCGCTGATCGCGGCCTTGGCCATCGTCCAGGTGAGCGCGAACCTCGGTTACGACGATGCGGCGTCCCGTTACGAGAGCGCAGCTCAGACGACATCGACCGCGAAGACGCAGCTCCGCGCCGACATCGCTGAACTGCGAACCGTCACCGACGCAGCGGGCCAGGTGGTTGCAGGGGGCGATCAGCCGATCTCCGTGCCCGACGAACTGCACGCGAGCTTGGCCTCTGCCGTCGAGGAGGGCACCGCTACCGCGTCAGACGCGGACGGCGTGGTCTCCGTGGCGATCGCTCCGCTGAGCGAGAAGCCCGACTGGTTCTGGGAACTGTTCGGTGCCACCTCGGAGCTCGAACAGCGACGTGACGAAGTGGAGGACCTGTCCGTCGACGTCGCCGGCGCGGCCGGCGACGTCTCGTCGGCGCACACGGCGATGACGGAGAGCGGCCTCGCGGTGATCACGACGGCCGGAGCGGCTGCGCCTGGATTCGAAGCGGCACATCTGTCGGCCCGCAACGACGCGGTGATCGCGCTACGCGACGCCGCCGCCGATGCCACTGCCGCGACGACGCTCGACGAAGGCACCGCAGCCGCCTACCTCGCCCTGCAGACCGCGGCGGCGCAGGTCGTCGCCACCGAGAGCGAAGAACTGGCGGAGAAGGCAGGCCCGCTCCTGAACTCCCGGCTCGAGATCGAAGCGTTCGCCCGCTCCCTCGCGCCCGGCGTGCTCCTGGACTTCGACTGGGCGCCGGTCGTCAGCGGCGCCGGTTACAACGGCAGCATGGGCGGCTACACGACCTGGTGGTGGGGCGAGTCGGGGCGGGCGACCATCGCGTTCTCGAACTCGGTCGCCGAGCAGTGGCCGGCCGTTCGCAGCAAGGCACTGATCGCGCACGAGGTGGGGCACGCGATCAGCGTGAGGTGCCAGAGCATGTACGACTCCTCCACGCAGGACAGCATCGAGAAGTGGGCGACGGCGTGGGCCATCAGCATGGGCTACACCGATGATGCGAACGGCGTCTGGGCGTATGGGTACCCGCCGCAGAGCTACATCGATGCGGCGGCGGGCTGCCGCTGACCGCCGCCTGATACGGAAGAAGCCGCCGCGATCGCTCGCGACGGCTTCTTCGATGTCAGCCTCGAGGTCACTGCCCCCGACGCTCGCGCAGCTGCGTGAGCGCGTCGTCGAGCAGCTGGACGGCTTCCTCGTCCGTACGGCGTTCCTTCACGTAAGCGAGGTGCGTCTTGTACGGCTCCGCCTTCGCGAGCGCAGGAGGATTCTCCTTGTCGCGACCGGCGGGGAGCCCGGACTGCGGGTGGTCGATCGTCTCCGGGATCTCCTCTTCGGGGAGACCAGCGGCGAAGTAGCGGACGGTCTCGTTGCCGAGACCATCCCAGTAGGAGACCGCGATGCGGTCGGCGTGATAGCCGTGGTCCTGCTCCCCCATGGGGCCGGAGCCCACGCGGGTGCCACGGATCGCGTTTCCACCGGTAGCCATCAGATGACCTCGAATTTCGTGATGAGGCCCAGCGCGACGATGGAGACGAACCATGTCAGAGCCAGGACGACGGTGAAGCGGTTGAGGTTCCGCTCCGCAAGCCCGGACGAGCCGACCGCAGAGGTCATGCCCCCGCCGAACATGTCGGAGAGGCCGCCACCGCGGCCCTTGTGCAGGAGGATGAGGAGGGTCAGCAGAACGCTGGTGATGCCCAGCACGACCTGCAGGACGAACTCGAGAATTGCCACGAGAAAGAGCCTTTCGCTGGGGCCGGAGCGCCCCCGTAACGGTCAAGTATACGGTGCGGCGGGGCCGAAGCC
>NZ_QOAY01000148.1:19351-30651 GCF_003314775.1 Microbacterium sp. H6
GTCCACGACGAGGCTCGCCCCGCCGACGAGTGCGCCGTCGACATCGGGCTCGCGCATGAAGCTGGCGATGTTTCCCGACTTCACGGAACCTCCATAGAGGATCCGCGTGCGCGCTGCCGCCTCGTCGCCGAGCACCTTCGCGATGACGGCGCGCAGAGCGGCGCAGACGTCTTGCGCCTGCTGAGGCGTCGCCGCCTGACCGGAGCCGATCGCCCACACGGGCTCGTACGCCACGACGATGTCCGCCTTCGGCGAGACCCCCTCGAGCGCTGCCTCGAGCTGCGACACCGGAACCGCGCTGGCACCGAACTTCTCGAGGTCGCCGGCCGTCTCGCCCACGCAGATGACCGGTACCAGGCCGTGCTTGAGCGCTGCCTTGACCTTGGCGGCCACGACATCGTCACCTTCGGAGTGGTACTCACGACGCTCGGAGTGGCCGATGATCACGTACTTCGCATCGAGCTTCGCCAGGAACGCTCCCGACACCTCGCCGGTGTACGCGCCCGAGTCATGTGCCGACACATCCTGCGCTCCGAGCGCGAACGGGATCTTGTCCGCGTCGATGAGGGTCTGCACGCTGCGGATGTCGGTGAACGGCGGGAACACCGCGACCTCGACGGATCCGTCCTCGTGCTTCGCATCCTTCAACGTCCAGTGCAGCTTCTGCACGAACGCGACCGCCTGCAGGTGGTCCAGGTTCATCTTCCAGTTTCCCGCGATCAGCGGGGTACGAGAGTTCACACCCATCCGAGGACCTCCAGCCCAGGTAGTTTCTTGCCCTCGAGGAACTCGAGGCTCGCGCCGCCACCGGTCGAGATGTGACCGAACTGGTCGTCGCTGAAGCCGAGCTGGCGCACGGCTGCAGCGGAGTCTCCCCCGCCGACGACGCTGAGGCCGTCGACCTCGGTGAGCGCTTGCGCGACGGTCTTGGTGCCCGCTGCGAAGGCAGGGAACTCGAACACGCCCATGGGGCCGTTCCAGAACACGGTCTTCGACCCGCGGATGACCTCGGCGAAGCGTGCCGCCGTCTCCGGACCGATGTCGAGCCCGATGCCGGAGGCACCGAACGGCGTCGACTCGATCGCGTCGGCTGCGGCGACCTCGTGCGCGGCGTCGGCGCCGAAGGACGCGGCCACCACGACGTCGGTGGGGAGCACGAGCTCCACGCCGCGCTCAGCCGCTTCCGCGATGTACCCGCGCACCGTGTCGAGCTGATCCTCTTCCAGAAGGCTCGAGGCGACGGCGTGCCCCTGGGCCTTGAGGAAGGTGAAGAGCATTCCGCCACCCACCAGGATCTTGTCCACGCGCGGGAGCAGGTGCGAGATGACGCCGAGCTTGTCGCTGACCTTCGAGCCGCCGAGCACGACCGCATAGGGGCGCTCGGGGTTCTCGGTCAGGCGGTCCAGCACGTCGAGTTCCGCGGCGATCAGCAGACCGGCCGCCGACGGGAGCAGCTCGGCGAGCTCGTAGACGCTGGCCTGCTTGCGGTGCACGACGCCGAACCCGTCGGAGACGAACACGTCCCCGAGTTCTGCGAGCTCGGCCGCGAAGGCAGCACGCTCGGCGGCGTCCTTCGAGGTCTCCCCCGGGTTGAACCGCAGGTTCTCGATCACGACGACCCCGCCGTCCTCGAGCGATGCCACGGCCTCCTTGGCGGATTCGCCGACCGTGTCGCGCGCGAACGCGACCGGGGCGCCGAGCAGCTCGGAGAGCCGCTGAGCCACCGGCCCGAGGCTGTACTGCGGGTCGGGCGCACCGTCGGGTCGGCCGAGGTGCGAGCACACCACAACACGGGCGCCCGCGTTGATGAGTGCATTGAGGGTCGGCAACGAGGCGCGGACACGGCCATCGTCCGTGATGATCCCATCCCGCAGGGGGACGTTGAGATCACAACGGACGATGACGCGCTTGCCCTCGAGCGACCCCAGGGTGTCCAGGGTGCGCAGAGTCATGTGTCTGAGCTTAGAGGCGCTCGGCCACGTACTCGGTCAGGTCGACGAGACGGTTGGAGTAGCCCCACTCGTTGTCGTACCAGCTGGACACCTTGATCAGGTTGCCGCTCACGTTGGTGAGCGTCGAGTCGAAGATCGACGAGTGCGGGTTGTGCACGATGTCGCTCGAGACGATCGGGTCCTCGTTGTACTGGAGGTAGCCCGCGAGACGGCCCTCGGCAGCAGCCTTCTTGTAGGCCTCGTTGACCTCGTCGACCGTCAGGTTCTCACGGTCGGTGATGAGGGTGAGGTCGACGATCGAGCCGGTGGGAACCGGAACACGGTACGACGAACCGCTCAGCTTGCCCTGGAGCTCAGGGAGCACCTCGCCGATGGCCTTGGCCGCACCGGTCGAGGCCGGGGTGATGTTGATCGCAGCGGCACGGGCACGACGGAGGTCGCTGTGCGGGCCGTCCTGCAGGTTCTGGTCTGCGGTGTACGCGTGCGCGGTCATCATGAAACCGCGGTCGATGCCGAACGCGTCGTTGAAGACCTGAGCCAGCGGCGCGAGGCAGTTCGTGGTGCAGGACGCGTTGGAGATGATGTGGTCGGTCTCCGGGTTGTACGTGTCCTCGTTCACGCCCATGACGAACGTGCCGTCGACGCCCGTACCGGGAGCCGAGATGAGGACCTTGTTCGCGCCGGCCTCGATGTGCTTCTTGGCGAGCTCGGCCTTGGTGAAGAAGCCGGTCGACTCGATCACGATGTCGACGCCCAGCTCGCCCCACGGGAGGCCTGCGGGGTCGCGCTCGGCGAACGCCTTGATGGTCTTGCCGTTGACGGTGATGCTCTCGTCGTCGTAGCTGATCTCGGCGTCGAGGACGCCGCCCACCGAGTCGTACTTCAGCAGGTGCGCCAGGGTCTTGTTGTCGGTGAGGTCGTTGACGGCGACGATCTCAAGGTCTGCTCCCTGCGCGAGAGCCGCGCGGAAGTAGTTGCGTCCGATGCGGCCGAAGCCGTTGATACCGATCTTGACAGACACTCAGGTCTCCCTGTTTCTCGTGCATCGCACGCGGCTTTCCAGCGAGCGTGAGGTGCGGGGTTTTTTGGCTGAGAGGGCGTCCCGACGAGCCGTGGCCCGTCGGGACGCGACCCGATTACGACAGTACCAGCAGGCCGTTCGTCTGCTGACGGGCGACCTCGAGGCGCTGGGCGACGTTCTCCCAGTTGGCGATGTTCCACGCGGCCTTGACGTAGTCGGCCTTCACGTTGAGGTAGTCGAGGTAGAAGGCGTGCTCCCACATGTCGAGCTGGAACAGCGGGATGGTGCCCTGCGCCGTGTTCGACTGCTGGTCGAAGAGCTGCTGGATGATGAGGCGCGAGCCGATCGAGTCCCAGCTGAGCACCGCCCAGCCGGAGCCCTGGATTCCGGTGGCCGCGGCGGTGAAGTGCGCCTGGAACTTCTCGAACGAGCCGAAGTACTCATCGATCGCGGCCTTCAGCTCGCCCTCGGGCTGACCTCCGCCGTTCGGCGACAGGTTGGTCCAGAAGATCGAGTGGTTGACGTGACCGCCGAGGTTGAAGGCGAGGTCCTTCTCGAGCTTGTTCACGTTCGCGAGGTTGCCGCTCTCGCGAGCCTCGGCGAGCTGCTCGAGAGCGGTGTTCGCGCCGGCGACGTAGGTCGCGTGGTGCTTGTCATGGTGCAGCTCCATGATCTTGCCGCTGATGTGCGGCTCGAGGGCTGCGAAGTCGTAGGGAAGGTCGGGGAGCGTGTAGGTCGCCATATCGCTTTCATCCAATCCGCGCCGCGCCGCGGCGCTTGCCGATCCTCCGCGCCGCCGATGTGCGGCGTAGAGCGGACGTGATTCATCCTACTGACGACAACGCGGCCACGGCCCCGATCCTTCCGCCGTATGACGAAGACCCGCCGTCCGGATGCCGGACGACGGGCCTTGGTCGAGGATGCGGATCAGACGTCGAGTCCGACGGGGACGGCGGCTTCCGTTCCGGGAATGCCCTCCTGCTGCGCGCGCTTGTCCGCCATCGCCAGCAGGCGACGGATGCGACCGGCGACGGCGTCCTTCGTCAGTGGCGGGTCGGCATGGTGTCCCAGCTCGTCGAGGCTGGCATCACGGTGCGCGAGACGAAGCTCGCCCGCCACCTTCAGATGATCGGGGACCTCGTCGGCCAGGATCTCGAGGGCACGCTCGACACGCGCGCACGCGGCAACGGCGGCCTGTGCGGAACGGCGCAGGTTCGCGTCGTCGAAGTTCACCAGACGGTTGACGCCGGCCCTGACCTCGCGGCGCTGGCGGAGCTCCTCCCAGGCGATCGCGGTCTTCTGCGCTCCCATCTCGTTCAGGATGGTGCGGATGGCCTCGCCTTCGCGCACGACCACGCGCGGCATACCGCGCACCTCACGGGCCTTCGCGGCCACCCCGAGTCGATGCGCGGCGCCGACGAGAGCCATGGCCGCCTCCGAGGACGGGCAGACGACCTCGAGCATGGCGGAGCGTCCTGGCTCGCTCAGGCTGCCGGCCGCGAGGAACGCGCCGCGCCACAAGCCGGCGACCTCGGCCCGGGAACCGGTGGTGAGCCGGTTGGGAAGCCCACGGACGGGCCGTCGACGCTGATCGAGCAGACCCGTCTGACGGGCCAGGGTCTCCCCCTGCGCGATCACCCGCACAGCCCAGCGTGCACCGTCGTTCGCGGTGCTCGACTGCACCTGGGCGATCTCCGGGCGCACGCCGTAGATCTCAGCGAGGTCGCGGGCGACGCGTCGTGCGAGAGTCTCGGCATCCACCTCGGCCTCCACGGCCACACGGCCGGCGATCGAATGCAGACCACCGGCGAACCGGAGTATGGCGGTCACTTCCGCGACTCGCACCGTCGGGGGTGCGTTGCGGATGCTGACCAGCTCGGCCTTGACGTCGGTGGTTAGTGCCACGACACTCCTTCACGTTCACGCGCCGGATCGCGACGCAAACGTCCAGCTTACTCGGCCGGACGGCCCGCTACTCTCGGCCCAGGTCCCGGTGACGGACGTTCACGGCCACTCCGGGGATCGCAGCGAGGCGGCGCGCCAGCTCTTCCGACATCGCCACGGAACGGTGCTTCCCGCCGGTGCAGCCGATAGCGATCGTCGAGTGGCTCTTGTTCTCGCGCTGGTATCCCTCGAGCACGGGCACCAGCGCCTTCGAATAGGAGTCCAGGAACTCCATCGCGCCTTCGCGGGAGAGGACGTACTCGCGCACGGGCTCGTCCTGTCCCGTCTGACCGCGCAGCTCCTCGTTCCAGAACGGGTTCGGCAGGAATCGCATGTCTGCCACGATGTCGACGTCGGTCGGAAGCCCGTACTTGAATCCGAAGCTCAGCAACGTGACCCGATGCCGCGCCTCGCCCTCTGCCGAGAAGATGTCGGAGACGTGCGTGGCGAGCTGGTGGATGTTGAGCATCGAGGTGTCGATCACCAGGTCCGCGCCTTCGCGGATCGGGGCGAGGCGCTCACGCTCGGTACGGATGCCGTCGAGCAGAGTCCCCTCCCCCTGCAACGGATGCGGTCTGCGCACGGACTCGAATCGACGCACCAGCACGTCGTCCGACGCGTCGAGGAACAGCACGCGGACGGAGCCACGGGAACGCAGCGCACGCGCCACACCGGGGAAGTCGTCGAAGAGGTTGCGTCCACGGACGTCCACGACGGCGGCGACCTTGGGCAGCGCCGTGCCACCCATGTCGGTCAGATCGAGCAGAGGACGCAGGATCTGCGGGGGCAGATTGTCGACCACGTACCAGCCGAGGTCCTCGAGTGCGTTCGCCACCGTCGTCCGACCCGCGCCGGACATTCCCGTGACGATGAGGAACTCGCCCTTTTCCCCGTCAGACATCGCTCAGTGCTCCCTCTCCCCCTCGACCTCCAGCCTAGCGAGTGGAGAGGTGCGTGTGGATGTTCTGGGCGAGCACGGGACCGATCCCCTGGACCTCTTCGATCTGCCCCGGTTCTGCCGCGCGAAGAGCGGTGACCGAGCCGAAGTGCTTGAGCAGCACCTTGATGCGCGCGGCACCCAGCCCGGGAACCTCGGCGAGGACGGAGCCGATGTCGTTCCGCCGTTTCTTGCGCTGATGCGTGATCGCGAACCGGTGTGCCTCGTCGCGAAGCCGCTGCAACAGGTAGAGGGCTTCGCTCGTGCGCGGCAGGATCACCGGGAAGTCCTCGCCGGGAAGCCAGACTTCTTCGAGTCGCTTCGCTATGCCGCACACCGCGATCTCGGTGTGTCCCGCATCACGGAGCGCCCTGGCCGCCGCTTCGACCTGAGGCTGTCCGCCGTCGACGAGAAGCAGCTGCGGTGGATACGCGAAGCGGGGCTTCCGACGTGCTGTCGCCTCGCCGACGTCTTCCCCGACGACCTCGTCTGTCGTCGGGTCGATGGCCTCCGGCTCTTCGGGTCGGTCGAGGTAGGCCAAGCGACGACGGAGCACCTGATACATCGAGTCGGTGTCATCCGTGGTCTCGGCGATGTTGAACGAGCGGTACTGGTCCTTGCGGGGAAGGCCGTCCTCGAACACCACCATCGAGGCGACGACATTCGTGCCGCCGAGGTGCGAGATGTCGAAGCACTCGATCCGCAGCGGCGCTTCGTCCATCCCGAGCGCCTCCTGCAGGTCAGTGAGAGCCTGCGTGCGGGCGACGTAGTCGGTCGTGCGCCGTGTCTTGTGACGGATCAACGCCTGCTGTGCGTTCAAGGTCGCCGTGCGCATGAGATCTGCGCGTTGGCCGCGTTGCGCCACCGCGATCTCGACCTTCTTACCGCGGCGTTCACGCAGCCACAGCTCGAGCTCCGCGGCGTCGTCGGGCAGCGTGGGCACCAGGATACGCCGCGGCACGTCCTGCGCTTCGCCGTAGGCCTGCTGGAGAACCTGCTCGACGAGTTCGCCGCTGGAGATGTCGATCTCCTTCTCGATCGTCAGAGCACGCACACCACGGACCCTGCCGCCGCGGATGACGAAGTGCTGCACCGCCGCCGCCAACTCGTCCTCGGCGATGCCGAACAGGTCGGCGTCCTCATCACTGGGGAGCACGAGTGCACTCTTGCCCAGCACAGCTTCGATGGCCGAGAGCTTGTCCCGATACTTGGCTGCGGCCTCGTAGTCCATCGCCGCCGACGCGGCCAGCATCCGCTTCGTGAGCTCGCGCGTGAAGCGCTCATCACCACCGGCCATGAAGGCGACGAAGTCGTCGACCATGGCACGGTGCTCCTCGATGCTCACCGTCATCGAGCACGGACCACCGCACTTGCCGATCTGGCCGGGGAAGCACGGCCTGCCCGTCTGCATGGCGCGACGGTAGCTGGAGTCACTGCAGGTGCGGATCGGGAACGCCTTGATCATCAGGTCGATCGTCTCGTGCACGGCCCACACCTTCGGGAAAGGGCCGAAGTAGCGAGCGCCGGGGATCTTCCGGTTGCGCGTAACGATCACACGCGGTGCTTCGTCTGCGAGCGTGACAGCCATGAAGGGATAGGACTTGTCGTCCTTGTACCGCACGTTGAAGGGCGGATCGAACTCCTTGATCCACATGTACTCGAGCTGGAGCGAGTCGACATCGGTCGGGACCACCGTCCACTCGACGGACGACGCCGTCGTGACCATGCGTCGGGTCCGCTCGTGCAGGGTCCGCAGCGGCGCGAAGTAGTTCGACAGCCGCTGCCGGAGGTTCTTCGCCTTCCCCACGTAGAGCACGCGACCGGCCGAGTCGCGGAACCGGTACACGCCGGGGTCGGTGGGTATCTCTCCGGCCCGCGGCTTGTACGGCAACACGTCGGCCATCAGCTGGCCTTCCGCGCGGAGCGCCCCTCACCCAGGATCTCGGCGAGGAAGAGACCGGTGTGGCTCTCCTCGACGCGCGCGATCTGCTCCGGGGTACCCGTGGCGACGATCTGTCCGCCGCCCGAACCGCCCTCAGGGCCGAGATCGATCACCCAGTCCGCGGACTTGATCACGTCGAGGTTGTGCTCGATCACGATGACCGTGTTGCCCTTGTCGACCAGTCCGTTGAGCACTTCGAGGAGCTTGCGGACGTCTTCGAAGTGCAGACCCGTCGTCGGCTCGTCGAGCACGTAGATGCTGCGTCCATTGCTGCGTCGCTGGAGCTCGGTCGCGAGCTTGACGCGCTGCGCCTCACCACCGGACAGGGTCGTCGCCGACTGGCCGAGTCGCACGTACCCGAGCCCGACGTCGACGAGCGTCTTCATGTAGCGGTGGATCGCCTGGATCGGCTCGAAGAACTCGGCTGCCTCCTCGATCGGCATCTCGAGCACCTCGGCGATGTTCTTGCCCTTGTAGTGCACGGCGAGCGTGTCGCGGTTGTAGCGCTTGCCGTGGCAGACCTCGCAGTCGACGTACACGTCGGGCAGGAAGTTCATCTCGATCTTGATCGTGCCGTCGCCTGAGCAGGCCTCGCACCGGCCGCCCTTGACGTTGAAGCTGAAGCGTCCGGGCTGGTAACCGCGGACCTTCGCTTCGGGCGTCTCGCTGAACAGGGTGCGGATGCGGTCGAACACTCCCGTGTACGTGGCCGGGTTCGACCTCGGGGTGCGACCGATCGGGGCCTGATCGACGTGCACGACCTTGTCGAGGTTGTCGAGTCCGGTGACCCGCGTGTGCTTGCCGGGGACGGTTCTCGCACCGTTCAGCCGCGACGCCAGCACCTGGTACAGGATGTCGTTGACGAGAGACGACTTCCCGGAGCCGCTGACCCCGGTGACTGCGGTGAGGACGCCGAGCGGGAAGTCTGCGGTGACATTGCGGAGGTTGTTCGCCCGAGCGCCCACGACGCTCAGCATCCGCTTCTTGTCGATCTTCCTGCGCTTCTTCGGCATGGGGATCTCACGACGGCCGGACAGGTACTCCCCGGTCATGGATTCCGTGTCGGCGAGCAGGGCGGAGTACGGTCCGGAATGGACCACCGCACCGCCGTTGACGCCCGCGCCGGGGCCGATGTCGACGACCCAGTCCGCTGCTTCGATCGTCTCTTCGTCGTGCTCCACCACGATCAGCGTGTTGCCGAGGTCGCGCAGCGTGAGCAGCGTCTCGATCAGACGGCGGTTGTCGCGCTGATGCAGACCGATCGACGGCTCGTCCAGGACATAGAGGACTCCGGTCAGTCCGGAGCCGATCTGCGTCGCGAGACGGATGCGCTGCGCCTCACCACCGGACAGCGACCCCGCCGAGCGGCTGAGGTTGAGGTAGGACAGACCCACCTGCAGCAGGAAATCGAGACGAAGGCGGATCTCACGCAGCACCTGAGCCGCGATCTTGGCTTCACGCTCGGTGAGTGTGAGCGTCTCCATGAAGGCACGCGCGTCGGCCAGGCTCAGGTGCGAGACCTCGGCGATCGAGTGCCCGTGCACCTGCACCGCGAGGACCTCGGGCTTGAGCCTGTCGCCGTCGCACACGGGGCACGGCACCTCGCGGAGGTACTCGCCCCAGCGGTTGCGCTGGTTGTCCGATTCGGCCTGCAGGTACTGGCGCTCGATGTAGGGCACCACACCCTCGAAGCCCGAGGTGTAGCGCATCTCGCGACCGTAGCGGTTCTTCCACTTCACGGAGACCTTGTAGTTCTCGCCACGCAGCACAGCGTTCTGCACATCGGAATGCAGTTCACGCCACGGAGTGTCCAACGAGAAGTCGAGGTCGTTCGACAGTCCCTCGAGCAGCCGCTCGTAGTACTGGAACAGCCCCTTGCCCTGCGTGGTCCACGGGATGATGACGCCCTCGCGGATCGACAGGTCTTCGTCACCGAGCATCAGGTCGACGTCGACGGACATGCGCGTGCCGAGGCCGGAGCATGCGGGACAGGCTCCGAACGGCGCGTTGAACGAGAACGTGCGCGGTTCGATCTCGGTGAGCGTGAGAGCGTGGCCGTTCGGACAGGCGAGCTTCTCGGAGAAGGTCTGCCAGGCGTCGTCGCCCTCGCCGTCGACGTAGTTGATCTGCACCACACCGCCGGCGAGTCCCAGCGCAGTCTCGACCGAGTCGGTCACGCGTCCGAGGATGTCGTCGGATGCGACCAGGCGGTCGACCACCACGGCGATGTCGTGCTTGTAGCTCTTCTTGAGCGTGGGAGGCTCGGCCAGCTGGATGAGGTCGCCGTCGACGATCGCGCGTGAGTACCCCTTCGCGCCCAGTTCCCGGAAAAGGTCGACGAACTCGCCCTTCTTCTGCGAGACGATCGGCGCGACCACCTGATACCGCGTGCGCTCGGGGAGCTCCATGAGCTGATCCGCGATCTGCTGCACCGTCTGACGCTGGATCCGCTCGCCGCACTCAGGGCAGTGCGGGATGCCGATGCGCGCCCAGAGCAGTCGCATGTAGTCGTAGATCTCGGTGATCGTGCCGACCGTGGACCGCGGGTTGCGGTTGGTCGACTTCTGGTCGATCGAGACGGCGGGGCTCAGCCCTTCGATGAAATCGACGTCGGGCCGATCGACCTGACCGAGGAACTGGCGCGCGTACGCGCTCAGCGATTCGACATAGCGGCGCTGCCCCTCGGCGAAGATCGTGTCGAACGCGAGGCTGGACTTTCCCGATCCGGACAGACCGGTGAACACGACGAGCGAGTCGCGGGGAATGTCGATGTCGACGTTCTTGAGATTGTGGACGCGGGCACCGCGGACACTGAGTTTTCCGGGGGAGGCAACGGGGACGATGGGCACCGGACAAGTCTACGAGGGGCCACGGACATTGGCTCCGTCGTGCCGCACCGCGATGCTCTCCCCCTCCACCCGTTCGGACTCTCGGGGGTGAGCGTCCGCTCTCCGGGCGGCGTGCAGGGCCAGCAGAACTCCGACGGCGAGCGCCGCGGCGGCGAGCGGTGCGAGCGGGGTGAGGCCGTGCACGACATCCGAAGGCGCGAGCAGCCACACGCCGAACACGACGGGCTGCGCCAGCAGCTGGATGACGAGGAGACGCGCGAGACTCGACCCCAGAACGGGAAGCGCGACACGCGAGGAGATCGGGATCACCAGGCTCAACGATCCGAGCACGTGGATCGCATGCACGAGCAGCACTGCCAGAGCGGTGCGCCCCGGATCCGGGTCCGTCAGGAGAATGCCGAACACGAGGCATGCGGCTGCCAGCCAGGCGGCCAGGGAACGTTGGAGCACGACGGCGAGCGCTGCGGCGATCACGGCGACGCCCTGCCACAACGGGAAGGGGACGAGCACGAGCGCCCCTCCCCACGCGATACCCACCACCAGCAGTCGGACGACGACCCCCGGAACGGCCGCCCGCACCCGGAACGATCGGAGTCGGCGCCTCACCTCCGTACCATCCGCATCCGTTGCTGGCGAAGAGCCGCGAGCCTCATCG
>NZ_QOAY01000148.1:30683-31134 GCF_003314775.1 Microbacterium sp. H6
ACGTCGGCATCGGAATCCGTCCATCTGACGACCTCGACGCCGGCGTGCTCGAGCTCGACGAGGATGTCGGAGCGCTCCGCCAGCAGGGTGCGCAACGCGATGCGCTGTTCACGCGTGAGTCGGCTCTCCTCCGGTGCAGGGAGGACGTCGACGGCCACCACGGCGTGGCCTGACGCCCGCCAGCGAGTGACCAGCTGAGCGGCGGCGCCGTCGAAGAACGTCGAGAGCACGAAGATGATGGAACCCGGCGGCACGACCGGCGACCGGCGATACCGGGGGTCGCCCTCACTCTGACCCGTCGCCGCGATCACGTCGCGAAGGCGGGCGAGGTGACGCGGGCCGCCGCCGGCGGGAAGGCTCCGGCCGCCGGGCGACAGTGCGTGGTACGACACGCGATCGCCGACGCCGATCGCAGCGGTCGCGATCGACAGCGCGGCTTCGCGGGCGTGGT
>NZ_QOAY01000003.1:0-8533 GCF_003314775.1 Microbacterium sp. H6
TTCCCACGAGCACCGTCGATCCGCGGGAGGCCGCGACCGCGACCGCCGCGCCGTTGCGCGACCAGGTCTCCGCCTCGGCCACACCGACCTCGGCGCCGGACGCGACGGCGTCGACGACGATCGAGGAGAACCTCAGCACATCGACGACCACGACGACGTCGGCGCCGGCGAGCCGGTCGAGACCTGCTGTCCCCCAGTCGAGGCGGACCTGATACGTGGACTGATCGAACGGCGACGGCACCCGACCAGCCTAGAGGCGTCAGTCGGCTGCGAGAGCCTCGACCGGGGCCACCCTGGTCGCCAGTCGCGTCGGCGTCGCGGCCGCCACCAGCGCGAGCACCGCCGTCGCGACGACGATGATGACCACGGGAACCCACGGGATCTGGGGCGCGACGAGCCCCGCCGGCGTGAAGTCCGGCAACGTCGGCACCGAACCGAGCAGCGACTGCGCGGCGATCCAGCCGTACACGACCCCGAGCACGAGGCCCGTCAGAGTCGCCGCGACCGTGATGTGCGTGGCTTCGAGCAGCACCATCCGTCGCACCTGGCGATTCGACAGACCGATCGAGCGCAGCAGTCCGAGCTCCCTGCGTCGCTGCACCACTCCGATCGTGAGGAGGTTCACGAGGCCGACAGCGGCGATCACCGCGGAGACGGCGACCAGCACCATCATCACCGCCGCGAAAGCGTCCATCGGGGCGAAGAACTCCGGAGGGACCTCTCCCGTCGACTGGCTCATCATCAACGCCTTGGCCGATTCCAGGGCCACGGCGAACATCGTCACCAGGGTCACACCCATCACCACGCCGATCGCCATCCGCGACGAACGCTCGGGGTAGCGCAGCGCGTTCTCGGCGGCGAGGCGAGCGGTGGCGCTCGACCCGAACATCCGGCCGACCAGACGCAGCACGGGCGGCATGAACAGCACGGATCCGAGAGCGAGGCCGGTGAACGAGAGCACACCGCCGACGAACGCCACGACGACGCCGAGCGGCGTCATGAGCCCCACCAGAATCCCGCCGACCAGGAGCAGCGCACCGGCGATGAGCAGCACCCAGGCGCCGATGTGCCGGCCCGGCTTGCCGGAGACCTCGTCGAGGGTGCGCTCGACCGAACCGCCCAGCGACTGCAGCGGGGTCACCGCGAGCACGCGTCGGGAACCGGCCCACGCCGCCGCCCATGTCGTGAGGGCCACGCCGATCGCCGGAAGCGCCACGAAGGGCTGAGCGAGGGAGAAATCGGACGGGGCATTGGTGATCAGCTGCCCGCCGATCTGCACTCCGACGGCCGCGAGCCCGATCCCGACCAGCAGACCGATCGCTGCTCCGAGGAGTCCGACGACGAGTCCCTGCCTGCCGACCTCGGCGCGCTGGGAGCGCGCGGTCGCACCGATCAGGCGCATGAGCGCGATCTGCCGCGTACGACCGGCGATGATCGTCGAGAAGGTGTTGGCGGTGACGATGGCCGCGACGTACATCGCGACGACGGTCAACAGGACGGAGAGCAGGGCGACGACGAAGGCGAGAGTCTCGCTGTCGCCGATGAACGGATCGTTCTGCAGCACGGCGCCGATGTAGGCGGTGATCTCCACGAGGAGCACGCCGAACGCCGCGGACAGTGCCGCGACCAGGATGCTGGCCCCCATCCCGCGGTCGCGCAACCACGCGAGTCGGGGTCCGGTCGCCCGAGTCTCGGGGACGACCGTGGCGACGGCGCTCATGCGGCCACCTCCGCGGCGAGCATGTAGGCCGAGATCTCCTCAGCGGTCTGACGGGGGTGGTCGGCGACGATGCGTCCGTCGCCGAGGTAGAGCACGCGGTCGGCGTGGCTGGCGGCGATCGCGTCGTGCGTGACCATCGCGATCGACTGCCCGTGCTCGCGGCTCGCGGTGGCGAGCAGGCGCAGCACCTCACGGCCGGTCTTCGAGTCGAGGTTGCCGGTGGGCTCATCGGCGAACACGAGGTCGGGTGCCGTGGCGAGGGCGCGGGCGATGGCGACACGCTGCTGCTGACCGCCGGACAACTGGTGCGGACGGTGGGAGAGCCGCGAGCCCAGGCCGAGCGTCTCGACGAGCCCGTCGATGCGCGCGCGCTCGATCGCACTCGGACGGCGACCGTCGAGCTCGAACGGGAGCATGATGTTGCCGAGGGTGTCGAGCGTCGGGACGAGGTTGAAGGCCTGGAAGATGAAGCCGACCCGGCGACGCCGCAGGATGGTGAGGTCGATGTCGCCCAGGCCGGTGATCTCGGTGTCGCCGATCCACGCGCGTCCCTCGGTCGGGCTGTCGAGTCCCGCCATGATGTGCATCAGGGTCGACTTGCCGGAACCCGAAGGCCCCATGATGGCGGTGAACTGCCCGCGGCGGATGCCCACGCTGACGTCGTCCAGCGCGTGGACGGTGCCCTCGCCGGAGCCGTAGGTCTTCTTCAGGTGCTGGACGCGGGCGGCGAGCCCCAGGTCGGTGGTCGTGATCTCCATGTCTCCGACGCTATTTCCGCCGCCCGTGGCGGGTCATCGCCCGCGGGGCGCATCGGCATACATCGCAAGGATGATCCCGTCCCACCCAGGCGTGCGTCAGGCCAGACGTGCGTCAGGCGAGACGTGCGTCAGGGGATGTCTGCGTCAGGCGAGGCCGTGCTCGAAGGCGAACACCACGAGCTGCACCCGGTCGCGCAGCGCCAGCTTGCTGAGGATCCTGCTGATGTGCGTCTTCACCGTCGCCTCGCTCAGGTACTCCCGGCTCGCGATCTCGGCATTCGACAGCCCTCGGGCCGCGAGCGCGAAGATCTCCCTCTCCCGGTCCGTCAGGTCGGCATACTGCGGCGGAACGGGTTTGGGAGCCTCGGCGAAGTGCTCGAAGAGATCGCGGGTCGCCGAAGCAGCGATCACGCTCGACCCGGAGTGCACCGTGCGGATCGCCGCGAGCAGGAACTCGGGGTCGGCGTCCTTGAGGAGGAATCCGCTCGCGCCCTGCCGGATCGCCCTCGCCGCTGCCTCATCCAGATCGAACGTGGTGAGCATGACGACGCGCGGGGCATCAGGGCGGGCCAGGATCTCCGCAGTCGCCGTGAGCCCGTCCATCACCGGCATCCGGATGTCCATCATCACCACGTCGGGGCGGGTCGTGCGGACGACGTCGATCGCCTCCTGGCCGTTGCCGGCTTCGCCGACCACCTCGAGGTCGGGCTGTGACGCGATGAGCATCCGGATTCCGGCACGGAAGAGCGCCTGGTCGTCGACGAGCACGACTCTGATCATTCGGAGACTCCGATCGGGAGCGTGGCGTGGACAACGAACTGTGCCCCTCTGCGCTCGGCTTGCAGACTACCGCCGACGAGCTGCGCACGCTCACGCATGCCGATGAGCCCGTGTCCGCCGGGGACGGAGGTCGCCTCGCTCGCGACCGTGTTCCGCACATCGACGTCGACGCGGTCGGGAAGCCAGGCGATGTGCACGTCGACCGCGCCGTCTCCGTGGCGGATCGCGTTCGTGAGCGCCTCCTGGAGGATGCGGTACACGGCGAGCTGGATC
Source organism: Microbacterium sp. H6 (assembly GCF_003314775.1). Lineage (NCBI taxonomy): Bacteria > Bacillati > Actinomycetota > Actinomycetes > Micrococcales > Microbacteriaceae > Microbacterium > Microbacterium sp. H6. The sequence goes on from NZ_QOAY01000003.1 coordinate 3,532, forward strand.
GCGGCGGGCGGCTCCCCCGGCGGCATCGGATCCACGGTGACGCGCGGCTCGATCCCGGCCTGCCGCACCTGCGCGAACAGCGCCTCGAGGTCGGCGAGCGTCGGCTGCGGACCGTCGCCCTGTCGATGCCGCAACTGCGTGAGCAGCATCCGTACGTCGCTCAGAGCTCCGCGCGCGGTCTGGGCGATGGTGCCGAGAGCCTCGGTCGCCACTTCGGGCTGCACCGCGGCCGCGTACCTGGCACCGTCCGCCTGGGCGATCACCACGGCCAGCGAATGCGCGACGACGTCATGCATGTCGCGCGCGATGCGCACCCGTTCCTGCTCCTCGGCGGCGAGGGACTCGGCCTGCAGCTGGGCCGACCTCGTTCGGCGCGCGCGCAGCACGACACGCCACAGCAGGCCGCACACCCAGGCGAAGCCGAGCGCCATGACCGAGAGCACGAGGAGCAGCGTCCCCGTGGTGATCTTCTGCCATCCGTCGCCGGTTCCGAACGCCACACCGTTGACGATCACCATGAATACGGCGGCCACGAGACCGCCGAAGAGCGCTGAACCGAATCCCCACCAGAGCACCCGGCGCGTCCCCCAGGCGGAGGTCGCGTACAGCACCAGCAGGATCGCGACGTCGATCGGCAGTGGCCCGAAACCGGCGATCATCTGCAGCACGGCGCCGGCCCAGGCTGTGGCCAACGCCCATCCGGGCGCGAGCCGTCCGATGGCGACGGCGCCGGACATGAGCACGCTCGCGAAGACGAGGATCACGATCGCCGCGCCGCCGACGGCCGGGTTGTCCGTGACGGGCCCGTAGAACACCAGCGACATCGGTGCGAGCACGAGGAAGAGCAACGCCGCCCCGACGATGTCGAGGATCAGCGCGGTGCGGGAGAGCGGGCGGATCACTCCCCCACGCTACGCGAGCGTCTGCGCGTGGGCATCCGTCGAGGGATGTATCCGTGCCGGGTCAGGCGCGTGCGACGATCTCGCCGTGCGGCACCAGGTACCAGCCGTCGCCGTCATCGGCCCAGCGCTTCCAGGCGTCGCTGATCTCCTGTAGATCAGCGGGCGTCGCCATGTCGCTGTCGACGAGCTGCCGTGCGAGCGCGGATTCGAGGATGCGGTCGGCCCACATGCCGCCCCACCAAGCCCGCTCTTCCGGAGACGCGTAGCACCAGGTCGACGCCGTCGCCGAGATGTCGGTGAAGCCCGCAGCGCGTGCCCAGGCCAACAGCCGTCGTCCCGCATCCGGCTCTCCGCCGTTGGCCCTGGCCGCGGCGCGATACAGCGCGAGCCACCGGTCGAGCTCCGGCAGTACGGGGAACCACACGAAGCCCGCGTAGTCGGCATCGCGTGCGGCGACGACACCGCCCGGAACCGTGACGCGGCGCATCTCGCGCAGAGCCTGCACGGGGTCGCCGACGTGCTGGAGCACCTGGTGCGCGTGCACGACGTCGAAGGATTCGTCGGGAAAGCTCAGCGCGTGCACGTCTTCGACGGAGAACGACAGGTTCGTGAGGCCGCGATCGGCGGCGAGCCGCTCCGAGAGGGACAGGGCGTTCTCGTCGATCTCCGTCGCTGTCACGTGCGCCACGATGCCGGCGAAGTCGACCGTGATGCTCCCAGGACCTGCGCCCACGTCGAGAAGTCGTGTGCTGGCCCCGAGGTGCGGACGGAGGTACTCGGCGGAGTTCGCGATGTCGCGGACGTTGTGCGAGCGGAGGACGGTTTCGTGGTGTCCATGCGTGTACGAGGCCATGGGGTCAGTCTGGCAGAGCCCTTCGAGACCGGTCGTGGCACGCCTCAGCGCAGCTCGGCGACCATCCGTCGGAGGGACTCGCGGTCGGGCTTGCCCGAGGACAGCACGTCGATCTCGTCGACCACGATCAACCGTGCAGGCCTGGCATGCTTGCCGAGCTCTTCCTCGACCGCGCCCCGGGCGTGCGCGAGCTGCTCGGACTCGCTGCGCCGGAGCACCTCCCCCCGCGCCGCCACGATCACGGATGCCTCGCCCCACCGCTCATCCTCCACGCCGACCACCACGGCCTCGTGGAGACCGGGGACGCGGCGGACGACCCGCTCCACACGGTCGAGGGAGATGTTGATGCCGCCGGAGACGATCACGTTGTCGGCCCGGCCGTGCACGCGCACGGTGCCGTCTTCGACGAGGCCGAGGTCGCCGGTGCGGTACCAGCGGATGCCGTGCTCATCACGCACGAAGGTGCGCGCGGTCAGTGCCGCATCTCCCAGGTATCCTTCGGCGAGCATGGGCCCGGCGATGCGCAGCTCTCCGTCCACCGTGCGGACGCCGACCGTGTCGAGCGGTACGCCGTCGTAGACGCATCCCCCGCTGGTCTCGGTCGAACCGTAGGTGCGCACCAGTCGCACCCCGAGGTCGGCTGCTCGCTCGCGCAGCGGCTCGGGAAGAGACTGGCCGCCCACGAGGATCGCCCGATACGCCGTCAAGGCCGCACGGACCGACGTCTCGTCCGCGGCGTCGAGCAGCGTCGAGACCTGGGCGGGCACGAGCGAGGTGTACAGGTCGGGCATCCCCGTGCTCGACGACGGCCGCATCATCTCGTACGTCGCCTCGGCGAAGACCTGCGGCGAGAATCGCCCCTCGATCCGTGTGGGCTGCGTACCCGCGAGGATCGACCGCACGAGCACCTGGAGCCCGGCGACGTAGCCGGCGGGCAGTGCGAGCAGCCAGCGGCCGCTGCCGATCCGTGCCGCCGTCGCCTCTGCGCTCGCCCTCAGCGCCTCACCGCTCAGGGCGACGCGCTTCGGGATGCCGCTCGATCCCGACGTCGCGATCACCGCCGCGAGTGCGTCCGCTACGTTCTCCGGGGCATCGGCCACCATCCCCAGCCCCAGAGCGGGGCCGCCGTCGAGCGCCCGCTGCAGGGCCTCCCGCAGCAGAACCGGGTCTTCGGCATCTGTGGGGATCAGGGCGGTCATGCGTGTCTCCGACTCTGTGGGACCGACGGACTCAGTAGTGCCAGGGGAAGGACGACCAGTCGGGGTCGCGCTTCTCGAGGAAGGAGTCGCGCCCCTCGACGGCCTCGTCGGTGCCGTAGGCGAGGCGAGTGGCCTCGCCGGCGAAGACCTGCTGGCCGACGAGACCGTCATCGACCGCGTTGAAGGCGAACTTCAGCATCCGGATGGCGGTCGGGGACTTGGTCAACACGGTGCGCGCCATCTTCAGCGCCTCGCGTTCGAGGTCGACGTGCGGCACGACGCGGTTGACCGCACCGGCCTCGTACGCGCGCTGTGCGGAGTACTCCTCCGCCAGGAAGAACACCTCTCTGGCGAACTTCTGTCCGGTCTGACGCGCCATGTATGCAGAGCCGTATCCGGCGTCGAAGCTGCCGACGTCCGCATCCGTCTGCTTGAAACGCGCCTCTTCCGCCGAGGCGATCGTGAGGTCGCACACCACATGCAGGGAGTGGCCGCCGCCGGCCGCCCACCCCGGCACCACCGCGATGACGACCTTCGGCATGAAGCGGATGAGCCGCTGCACCTCGAGGATGTGGAGTCGACCGACCGCCGCGCGGCTCGCCCCGTCGACGATCGCCGTCTCGGCGTCGGAGTACTTGTATCCATCGCGACCGCGGATGCGCTGGTCGCCACCGGAGCAGAACGCCCAGCCGCCGTCCTTCGGGCTCGGTCCGTTTCCCGTGAGCAGCACCGCACCGATGCGCGCATCCTGTCGGGCGATGTCGAGGGCACGGTAGAGCTCGTCGACCGTGTGCGGACGGAAGGCGTTGCGCACCTCCGGCCGGTTGAAGGCGATGCGCGCGACTCCGCCGTCCCGCGAGACATGCGCGGTGATGTCGGTGTAGTCCTCGGCGCCGGGCGCGAGCACCCATTCGGCCGGGTCGAACAGGTCGGAGACGAAGGCATCGGTCACGGCATCCACCCTATTCCTGTTGCTCCGGTCGTCTGTTCGCGCGGGCGGTCTTGAGCCAGCCGTCGACGATGTCCCACCCGACCCCGATCGCGACGCCGAATCCGAGCAGCACGGCGAGGATCCTGAACACCCCGCCTTCGTCGGCCGATTCCGCCTGACCGGCGGCGAAACCCTCGCCACCGGCCGTCGCGATCTGTGCGAGGAACTCGGGGTTCACGAGCTGATCCGTCAGCAGCAGGCTCACGACCCAGGCGAGGAAGGCCAGGGCCAGCACCGTGTTCGCCACGGCGAGACCGATGCTCCATCGCCGCCGCCGGTGGAGCACCAAGGCGAACACGACCTCCGCCGCGATCAGCACGAACAGAACGCCGATCCCCCACGGCCACAGCTGGGGGTTCAGGATCGGCAGCGCCTCACCGTCCACCTGGACGAAACCGCGGAAGCGGTCCCAGAACAGCGCTCCGACACTGATGCCGAGGAACACCAGCGAGGCGATCAGCTCGCTGCGGCCCACCCCGTCGTCGGTCGGCTCGGGAAGCTGATCGACATCCCATCTCACCCCGGTGTCGGTACCGGCTCGCTCCAGGATCACGAAGACCAGGGTGGTCCAGAAGCACAGGTGGAGAATCGTGCCGCCGGTGGCGAGGAGCGACGTGGACATGATCTCCCCGATCGGGGCCGCGGAGATCGTCAGGCCCAGCGCGACGGCGGCGAAAACGCTGACAGGGACGAACTTGAGCAGCAGGATCAGCAGACGCCACCAGGTGAGGTAGTAACGGGGCCCGATCAGGTACAGGGGGCGGTCGGCATAGCCTGCCGCGAGAGCGCCGGGATCGCCGAGCTCGGTGAGTACCGCGCGTTCGGCATCCTCGGGCGCTTCTCCCTGCTCCACGCGCGCCTCGACCGCGTCGGCGATGGAGGCTTCGAGCTCGGCACGGACATCCGCCTGCGCTTCCGGCGGCAGACTGCGGATCGTGGCGCTGACGTAGCGTTCGGTGAGAGTGGTGGTCATGTCAGTTCTCCTCTGAGGTGAGGGACGCGATCGCCGCCGTGAGCGACCGCCATTCGTCGGTGAGGGCGTCGGCGAGGCGGACGC
>NZ_QOAY01000003.1:8552-14643 GCF_003314775.1 Microbacterium sp. H6
TCCGAGGTGCGGTAGAACTTGCGGGGACGCGCCTCGTCGGTGTTCCACTCGCTCGTGAGGTACTCCTGCTTCTCCAGACGGCGCAGCAGCGGGTACAGGGTGTTCGCATCGGTGGCGAAACCGCGCTGCTCGAGCATCTCCAACAGCGCGTAGCCGTATCCCGGCGAGCGCAGCAGCTGCAGGCAGGCGAGCACCACGGTGCCGCGCCGCAGTTCCTGCAGGTGGATGTCGAGGGTTTCGTTCATGCCCGTCACATTACTGTGTGTCGCACACTATCGTCAACCGCACACCGAACTGAGACTCACCCCTCCACGGGCCACGCCCGCAGGGCGACTCGGAGCAGAATGGGCACATGATCCCGCCGCTCGCAGACCTGCTCGACTCGGCCAGGGTCGTCGCCCTCCCCATGCACAGCCGCTTCCGTGGCGTCGACACACGGGAGGCACTGCTCCTCGAGGGGCCGGAAGGCTGGGCGGAGTTCTCCCCGTTCGTGGAGTACGACGACGTGGAGGCGGCGACCTGGCTGGCTGCCGCGATCGACTTCGCCTGGAATCGTCAGCCGACCGCGCTGCGGGATCGCATCGGCGTCAACGCCACGGTTCCGGCCATCGAGGCGTCACTGGTGCCCGAGCTGCTGGCGCGCTTCGCCGGCTGCCGCACGGCCAAGGTGAAGGTCGCCGAACCAGGGCAGACGCTCGGCGACGATGTCGCGCGCGTCCGGGCGGTGCGGGAGACGATGGGTCCGGAGGGCCGCATCCGCATCGACGCGAACGGCGCCTGGAACGTCGACGAGGCCGAGCACGCGGTGCACGCCCTCGGCGAGTGCGACCTCGAGTACGTGGAGCAGCCGTGCGCGACGGTTCCCGAACTGGCGGAGCTCCGAAGACGCGTGAAGTACATGGGCATCCCCGTCGCCGCCGACGAGAGCGTCCGCAAGTCGTCCGACCCCCTCGCGGTCGCCCGCGCCGGAGCCGCCGACCTGCTCGTGATCAAGGCGCAGCCCCTCGGCGGGATCACGCACGCCCTGCAGATCGTCACCGCCGCCGGCCTTCCCGTCGTGGTCTCGAGCGCGCTGGACACGGCCATCGGCCTGTCCCAGGGTGCCGCCCTCGCCGCCGCGCTCCCGATGCTCGACTACGACTGCGGGCTCGGAACGGCTTCCCTGTTCCTGGACGACGTGGCAGATCTTCGCCCGGTCGACGGCTCGATCCCCGTCGGCCGCGTGACGCCGGACGCGGAGTCGCTCAGCCGGCTCGCGGCGCCCGACGAGCGTCGCGAATGGTGGCTCGCCCGGCTCGCCCGCTGCTACGGCGAGCTGTCCACGACCACGCGCTGAATCTGCGGAACCAAAGCCCGGCCTACGACTCGATGAGCAGCTGCACCAGGCGCCCGAGTTCTTCGCCACCGGAGTGCCGGAGCTGGGCATCGTCCTGTCCGGCCATCGCCCCGCGCACGGTCATGCCCTCCCAGATGATCATGAGCATGCGGGCGGCGACCACCGCGGGCAGTCGCAGACGCAGCAGACCGGCCGCGACGATGTCGTCGACGATCTGGGCGATGCTGGCGACCATCTCCCGCTCCTGCGCGAGGTACGCCTCGCCGAACTTCGCGTCGCGCAGCGCACGGATACGGATCTCGCTGAGCAGCATGACGCCGAGCCTGTCGTCGCCGCCGAGCTCCATGATCTGCTGCACGAGCTCGATCGGATCGCAGCCTTCCACCAGGGCACCGGCGGCCGTCAACTCCTCCACACGGGTGCGCACGGCGTTCACGCGCACCTCGGAGACGCTGGCGGCGAGCATGAGGAACAGCTCATCCTTGGACTCGAAGTTCGAGTAGAACGCGCCGCGCGTGAATCCGGCGCGTTCGCACACCGCCTCGACCGACGCTCCATCGAGCCCGACCTCGGCGAAGACCTGCGCCGCGGCTTCCAGCAGGCGAGCGCGCGTGTTCTCGCGGCTGCGGGTTGCGGGTGTCGACATCGAAACCTCCTAGCCCTTCACTCTCGCATGATTCACACCCCGCACACAGGCTTGGCCGGGCGGGTCACCTTACGATACATCTATGTATTGGATACACCTGTGTATCCACCCCGCACCCCTCGGAGGAACGCGTGTCCACTCTCCTGTCCTCGCTCGGACGCTGGTCCTTCCGGCACCCGTGGCGGGTCCTCGTGTCCTGGTTGCTCGCGCTCGGCATCGCCGGCGCCGGAGCGCTCGTCCTGGGCGCGGGAACCGACAACACGTTCTCCATCCCCGGCACCGAGTCGCAGGCCGGGCTCGAGCAGCTCTCGCGCTCGTTCCCGCAGGTGAGCGGCACCAATGCGCAGTTCATCGTGGTCGCCGCCGACGGCGACAAGATCACGGACGCCGAGTACCAGGACGACATCGAGGGCGCGGTCGATGAGCTCGGCGACCTCGACGGCGTGCTCGCTGCCACCTCGCCGTACGACGAGATGGTCAAGGGCATGATCAACGACGACGACACCGCCGCCATCGTGCGCGTGCAGTTCGACGGCGAATCCACTGACGTCTCCGAGGAGACGAAGGATGCGCTGCGCACGGTCGTGAGCGACCTGGGAGCCGAACTCCCGACAGGGTCCCAGACCTCGCTCGGCGGAGATCTGTTCGCGATCTCGATCCCCGGCGTCACGCTCACCGAAGCCGTCGGACTGCTCATCGCCCTGCTGGTGCTGATCGTCACGTTCCGCTCATTCGTCGTGGCCGGCCTCCCCCTGCTCACCGCGATCCTCGGTGTCGGCATCTCGATGGCCGGCATCTTCACCGCGACCGCGTTCGCCACCGTATCGTCCACCACCCCGCTGCTGGCTCTCATGCTCGGGCTCGCGGTGGGTATCGACTACGCACTGTTCATCATGGCGAGACATCAGGACCAGGTGCGCGACGGCGTCGACCCGGAGGAGTCGGCCTCCCGTGCCGTCGGCACCGCCGGATCCGCCGTCGTGTTCGCCGGTGTCACCGTGCTCATCGCCCTGATCGGCCTCGGCTTCGCCGGCATCCCGTTCCTGACGACCATGGGTATCGCCGCCTCCGCCGCCGTGGCCGTCGCCGTCGCTATCGCCGTCACCCTCACTCCCGCCCTGCTCGGCTTCATGAAGGGCAGGGTCGTCGGGCGCCCGAAGAAGGTCAGGACCCCGAAGACGAACAAGACCGCCGCCGGTCAGGCGGACGATTCCGTGCCCTCGAAGCCGGTCGTCCCGGTGAAGGGCAGCGCCCGGTGGGTCGGCGGCGTCATGAAGCACCCCGTGCTGGTGTCGATCGCAGTGGTGCTCGGCCTCGGGATCGTCGCCGTCCCCGCGCTCAGCCTCGACCTCGCTCTGCCGAACGCCGGCGTGCTACCCAAGGACAACGAGGCACGGCAGACCTACGACCTCGTCGGCGAGGAGTTCGGCCCCGGCTTCAACGGTCCGATGATCCTGACGGGCACGATCGTCACCTCCACCGATCCGCTGACGCTGATGGAGGACCTCGGCGACGCGGTCGCGAAGGTCCCCGGCGTCAAGGAGGTCGCCCTCGCGACCCCGAACGAGACCGCAGACACCGGGATCGTGCAGATCGTGCCGGAGACCGCGCCCGACGACCCTGCGACCGCCGACCTCGTGCGCGAGCTGCGCAGCCACCACGATGAATGGCTCGACGAGTTCGGCATCGACCTCAAAGTCACCGGCTTCACGGCCGTCGGCATCGACATCTCCGACCAGCTCGGCAACGCGCTGCTGCCCTTCGGCGTCTTCGTGATCGGCCTCTCGCTCATCCTGCTGACCATCGTGTTCCGATCCCTCTGGGTGCCGATCACCGCCGCCATCGGCTATCTGTTGTCGATCGTGGCCGCTTTCGGTGTGGTCGGCGCCGTGTTCGAGTGGGGCTGGTTCGCCGATCTGCTGCATGTCGCCAAGGTGGGACCGATCATCAGCTTCATGCCGATCATCCTGATGGGCGTGCTGTTCGGCCTCGCCATGGACTACCAGGTGTTCCTCGTCTCCCGCATGCGCGAGGACTTCGTGCACGATAAGGACGCGAAGAGTCCCGACCGCGCCACCCGCAGGGCCGCTGCCCTCCGCGCCGTGCGCAGCGGCTTCACCGGCTCGGCGAAGGTCGTCACGGCGGCAGGACTCATCATGTTCGCGGTGTTCGTGGCCTTCGTCCCTGAGGGCGACTCGTCGCTCAAGCCCATCGCACTCGGCCTCGCCGCCGGCATCGCGTTCGATGCCTTCCTGGTGCGGATGACGCTGATCCCCGCCCTCATGGCCATCCTGGGCGAGCGCGCCTGGGAGCTCCCGGGCTGGCTGGAGAAGATCCTCCCCCGCATCGACGTCGAAGGCGAGGCCGTCGAACGGGAACGCCACTTGGCCGCGTGGCCGGGCGACGGATCGGTCGTCGCCGCCGACGACCTCGAGATCAGCGCGGATGCGCCGCTGATCGAGAACCTGTCGATGCGGATCCCGGAGGGCGGTGCCCTCATCGCGACCGGTGGCGACCACCGCAGCCGCCGCGCACTGGCTCTGACGATCGCGGGACGTCTGACCCCGACGGAGGGACGACTCAGGGTTGCGGGGCACCTCCTCCCCGGCCGCGCCGCCTGGGTGCGCGCACATGTCGGTTGCGTGCTGATCGACGATGCCGACACAGGGCTCGACGATCTCGCAGAAGCCCTGCGCGGAAAGTCATCCATCGTCGGGATCGACGGGATCGACCGGCTGAGCGGCGGGCAGCGCGACCAGGCGACGGCGATGCTCCGCGATGCTGCAGCGACCCGGACGATCGCGGTCTTCACCACCGCATCCGATGCCGACTCGGCACGGACGACCCTCGCCGAGGCCGGATGGCCAGACGCCCAGACACTCGACACGCGCGCCCCTCGCCCGAGCGCCGCAGAATCCACCGAGGTGACCGCATGACCCTCCCCATCGAGCGCGCGCGCTCCCGCAAGCCCATCACGTGGCTGACCATCCTCGGCGTGCTGCTGCTGCCGGCGGCGGTCGGCGGCATCCTGGTCGCGGCACTGCAGAACCCGACCGAGCGGCTGGACTCGATGACCGCGGCGATCGTCAATCTCGACGAGCCCGTGACCATCGACGGCCAGATGACCCCGCTCGGACGTCAGCTCGCCTCGGGCCTCGTCGAGGGATCGGACGACCTCGATTCGAACCTCACGTGGGTGATCTCGAACAAGGACGACGCCGCTGACGGACTCGCCGACGGCTCTTATCAGGCCGTCATCACGATTCCCGAGGACTTCTCGTCCGCCGCCACCTCGGCCGGGACCGCGATCTCCGACGGCGGAGGGAAGGCGGAGAAGGCCACCATCGAGGTGACGACCCCGAAGGACGGACTCGTCGCCGACGACCTCATCACGGGCCAGATCGCCGACGTCGCCGCTTCGACCATGGGCACGATGCTCTCCGAGGCGACGACCGAGAACATCCTGGTCGGCTTCACCACGATCGGCGACCAGATCGGCGAGGCCGCAGATGGTGCCGTCAAGCTCGCGAACGGAGCACGCGACGCCGCCACCGGAGCCGCGGCGATCCCGGACGGTGCGGCGAAACTCGCCTCCGGCGCGGGTGAGCTCAGCACGGGTGCATCCTCACTCGCCTCGGGGCTCGACACGATCGCGGGCAAGACCCGTGAAGCTGCGGCGGGTGCGGGACAGATCGGGTCCGGGCTGGCGGCTGGTGGTGCGGAGCTGCAGCAGAACGTCGGCGGGGTTCAGAAGCTGGTCGGGGCCGTGCAAGGCGCTTCCGCATCGGCGCAATCGGCAGCGACCAGCTCGGTAGCGCTCGCGCAGCGTCTGGGCGGCCTGGCTCAGCAGGCATGCACACCTCCGGTCACCGACCAAGCGCAGTGCGATCTGTACTCGTCGCTTGCAACCGACGCCGGAGCTGTCGCGAAAGACGCCGGCACGGCATCGGGCATCCTCACAAACGACGAAGTCGCCGGTGGTGTCGCAGCCCTCCCTGGCACCTTCAGCACTCTGGCGTCCAGCATGTCCCAGGCCGGCGCTGGCGCCACGCAGCTGTCCTCCGGCCTCACCCAGCTCGCCGACCAGGGTATCGGGGCATCCGCCTCTG
>NZ_QOAY01000147.1:0-1561 GCF_003314775.1 Microbacterium sp. H6
CTGCGTGGTGACGGCGGCCACGCCGCCGATCGCGGCCGCCCCGAACCCCGCGAGCAGCATGCGCCGACTGCGCAGGACCGCGGTCTCGTTCCTCTCGCGCGCCGACGGGTCCTGCAGCGTCATGTCCGCATTCAGGGTCGTGCTCATCTTCCGGGTGGTGCTCATCTTCCGGGTGGTGCTCAATTTCTGGGCCATGCTCATCCTCCTTGCGGCGTCATCACCGCGGTCAGGCGTCCGGCTGATTGCCGGGCCGCATCATCCGATCGATCCCCAGTCCCCAGTGCCGTCTCCGAGCGGGTCACTCAGAAGTAGTCGCCCGCCGTGAAGTGACGGATGCCGTCCAGCCGGGCCGTGCGTCGCAGCGAACGGATCATGCCGGTGCGGTCGTCCTGCCGCACGGCCTGCGGAGCGAAGGCATGAAGCGCGGACTCCTCGTCGGGCAGCGCAGGGACGGCGAGGTCACACGACGACACCCCGGCGAGCGCCCAGTCCGCGGCGACGGCGGAGAGCAGGTCGTCGCGCACACGCTCGGAATCCGGGAGCACCGCACTCTCCAGCAGGACGCCGACGCCCCCTCGATGCTCGGCGATCACGTAGCCGAGCACGGTCGAACCCTCGACGCGGCGATACAGCGTCGCACCCCGCATCCGCACCTCCGCCATCGCCGCGTCGCGGTCGCTGCGCACCGGCGCGAGGACCACCCGCCCGGCACGCGAGCGCTCGTAGACGTCACGCAGCGAACGGAGGCTCCCGAGTCCGACCGTCTCGCGCTCGACGCGCCCCTCGACGCTTTCCTCGTGCTTGCGGGGCATGGGGGCGCTCCAGGGACCGGTCAGGGTCCGTGCCATGGCGAACGTCTCGAAGCCGCTGGAGCGATACACCTCCGGGGTACCCGTGAAGAGCAGCGCCCACTCGGCGTCGCCCGCGGTCTCCAGCGTCGCGGCCACGAGACGGCGCGCGAGCCCCTGCCCTCTGGCACGCCCGGCGACCGCGACACTGCCGATCGCGTGCACGTGCGCCACACCGCCGTCGTCCTCCCGCAGCCGCTTGGGCAGACCGTAGATGGATCCGCAGACCCCTCGATCGTCCTCGGCCACGAAGGTGTGCGCCAGCCGATCATCATCGATCAGCCACTGGTCGGGCGCCAGCGGCGGTGTGAACACGGTCGCCCACAGCGCCGTCAGGGCGGACTGGTCCTCTGCGCAGGCGGCGCGAATCCTCTGGGCGCTCATGCCTGACCTCTCGCGATGTCGGCGGCGTGGATCGTGTTCGCCACGACCGCCCGCGCGCCGGTCCAGGGAGCGACTGTCGCACCGTGTGCGGCCGCGTCGAGCAGCGCCCGGATCAGGCCGTGGAACCCGAGCTCCGTGTTCGCGTCGTCGACGTCGAGCGCGAGCGCGCGGATCCCGTCGGCGGTCACGACCTCCAGCGTGTAGGCGTCCGGCCCGGGAGTCCCGGTGACGAGCGCCTGCACCGGCACGTCACGCTGCGCACCGGGAACCCGCAGCAGGCCGTCGATGCCCGCCGCATCCTCCGACACCGTGCTCGATCCCCGCCGCAC
>NZ_QOAY01000147.1:1618-2370 GCF_003314775.1 Microbacterium sp. H6
TCCACCCGGATCCCGACACCAGGGCCGCCCCCGGCAGCAGCACGTCGACCATCTCCCAGGCATGCACGCCGACCGTCACCGCGGTCCCCCCACCCTGCTGCGGATCGTCCTGCCAGGAGCGGGCGGGCACCCGGAAGCCCGCGTTGTCGTGCTGGGCGTGCACACGGAGCGCGAGCACGTCGTCGAGCGTCTGCAGGAAGGGCGCGACCTCCGCGGCAAGGGCGGAGAGCGCGGGGGCGAAGCGCAGCACCGAGCTGGTGCCCACCGCGACGGACGATGCCGCGAGAGCACGGTCGACCTCGGCGAGCTGAGCCTCCGTCGCCGCGATCACCTTGTTCACGAACACCGGAGCGACCCCGCCGCCGAGAGACTGCAGGAAAGGCGCGACCTCATGCGGGCGCGGCGTCGCGATGACGAGGTCCGGTCGCAGCACAGCCAGCTCCTCGAGCGAGGCCACCACCACCCCACCGAACCGCGCCGCGAACTCTCCTGCGGCAGCGGTGTCCGCATCGTGCACGCCGACCACCTCGGCCCCGAGCGCTCGCACGTTGGCGGCGTCGGTGTACGGGTGCGAATGCGCGAGTCCGGCGAAGGCCACACGCAGCGGCGTGCCGCTCATGCCATCGAAGACAGCTGGTCGCGGGTGATGGTGTGCGCGAGGGGACGCCCCGCGGCGAAGGCCTCGACCTCGTCGACGACGATCCGTCCCTGACGCAGCCGCCCCTGATGCGTGCCCGCCGCGCGATGCGGGG
>NZ_QOAY01000068.1:0-4484 GCF_003314775.1 Microbacterium sp. H6
TGCGGCGCTCGCCGCTGCCGATGCGGCGAGCGGTGCCGTGACCACATCCGAGCAGCCCTGCGCACTCGCCGAGAGGGTCGCGCTCGCTGCCGGCGCGACCCTCACCGGCTGCGTCCTCGAGGGCTTCGTGGCGACCGTGGAGGTGCAGGCGGCGTACGCTGGACTCGCAGCCGTCTCCCGAGCCCGTGCCGGGCCACCCGAGGGATAGCGACGGCAGCGCGACCTCGCTCACTGTGAACGACCCCACACAGTGGTGTGTATGGTGTGCTTCGAAGAAAGGACGCACCCTTGGCTGAAGGCAAGAAGCTCGTCATCGTCGAGTCCCCGACGAAGATGCGGTCTATTCAGGGATACCTCGGCGACGGCTATGAGGTGCTCAGCTCCGTCGGCCACATCCGCGACCTCGCTGACAAGAAGGACATCCCGGCTGCGGACAAGCAGGCGTACGGGAAGTACTCCATCGACATCGACAACGGGTTCGACCCGTACTACGTCGTCTCCGATCGGAAGACCAAGACGGTCGCCGAGCTCAAGCGTGCGCTGAAGAGCGCCGACGAACTCCTGCTCGCCACTGATGAGGACCGCGAAGGCGAGGCGATCGCCTGGCACCTGCTGGAGACCCTCAAGCCCAAGGTCCCGGTCAAGCGCATGGTGTTCCACGAGATCACCAAGGACGCGATCCAGGCCGCCGTCGGCAACACCCGCGAACTCGACCACGACCTCGTCGACGCGCAGGAGACCCGCCGCATCCTCGACCGCCTGTACGGGTGGGATGTCTCGCCCGTGCTCTGGTACAAGGTCAAGACCGGGATCTCGGCCGGTCGTGTGCAGTCCGCCGCGACGCGCCTCATCGTCGACCGCGAGCGCGAGCGCATGGCGTTCACCTCTGCCGAGTACTGGGACGTCGATGCGGCAGCCGCGGCGACGGGTACCTCGTTCAAGATCCGACTCGTCCGCGTTGACGGCGGCCAGCTGGCACGCGGCTCGGACTTCGACGACGACGGCAAGCTCAAGAAGGCCGTCGTCATCCTCGACGAGGCCGCGGCCACCGCGCTCGCCGCGGCTGTGGACGCCGTCGGCACCGGGAACGTCACCAAGGTCGAGGCCAAGCCGGGAACGCGCAGCCCCTACGCGCCGTTCACGACCTCCACGATGCAGCAGGAGGCGGGCCGCAAGCTGTCGATGGGAGCCAAGCAGGCCATGGGTGTAGCCCAGCGTCTGTACGAGAAGGGCTACATCACCTATATGCGTACCGACTCCACGTCGCTGAGCACCCAGGCGGTGCAGGCGGCACGGAGCCAGGCGGTCTCGCTCTACGGCGATGCAGCGGTGCCGCTGAAGCCGCGCGTCTACAAGTCGAAGAGCAAGAACGCCCAGGAGGCCCACGAGGCCATCCGCCCCTCGGGCGACAACTTCCGCACGCCGGCTTCCCTGTCATCCGAGCTGGATCGCGATGAGCAGCGCCTCTACGACCTCATCTGGAAGCGCACCGTCGCCAGCCAGATGTCCGACGCCAAGTACGAGACCACGACGGTCACCATCGCCGTCGACGCGGGGGAGAGGAAGGCCGAGTTCACGGCATCCGGAACCGTCTACACGTTCAAGGGCTTCCTGGAGGCGTACGAGGAGGGTCGCGACGAGAAGCGCGGAGATGCCGACGCCGCGGAGAACCAGTCGTTGCCTGCCGTCGCGGTCGGCGACCAGCTCGCCGTGTCGGATGCCGAGGCCAAGGGCCACCGCACCACGCCGAAGCCGCGCTACACCGAGGCCTCGCTCGTGAAGGTCCTCGAGGAGAAGGGCATCGGACGTCCTTCGACGTTCGCCTCGATCCCCGAGACGATCCTCGACCGTGGATACGCGGTCAAGCGCGGGCAGGCGCTCGTGCCGACCTGGCTCGCGTTCAGCGTGGTGCGTCTGCTCGAAGAGCATTTCGCCGACCTCGTCGACTACGACTTCACGGCTGCGCTCGAAGACGACCTCGACACGATCGCCCGTGGCGAGCAGAACCGCGTCGAGTGGCTCAAGTCGTTCTACTTCGGCTCTGACGCCCACGTCGGGCTGCGCCAGGTCGTCGACAACCTCGGCGAGATCGATGCCCGCGCGCTGAACTCCACGCGCATCACCGACACCGCCACGCTGCGCTTCGGCAAGTACGGCCCGTACCTCGAGGTGGCCGACCCGGCGAATCCCGAGGCAAAGCCGCGCATCGTCAACGTTCCGGAAGACCTGGCGCCGGACGAGCTGACCGCCGAGAAGGCGCAGGAGCTCATCGACGCTCCCGTCGCCGGTGACCGCGTTCTCGGGGAGAATCCCGAGAACGGCAAGATCATCGTCGTGAAGGACGGCCGGTTCGGGCCGTACGTTCAGGAGAACGATCCCGTGTCGGAGGATGCCGCTGTCGATGAGGCGACCGGCGAGGTCGTCGACAAGCCGAAGCCGAAGCGGGGCGCGAAGAAGGAAGCGGCTCCCAAGCCGCGCACCGCGTCGCTGTTCCGTTCGATGTCCGTCGACGAGATCGACCTCGAGACGGCGCTGCAGCTGCTGAGCCTCCCGCGCGTCGTGGGCGTCGACCCCG
This sequence comes from Microbacterium sp. H6, assembly GCF_003314775.1. Lineage (NCBI taxonomy): Bacteria > Bacillati > Actinomycetota > Actinomycetes > Micrococcales > Microbacteriaceae > Microbacterium > Microbacterium sp. H6. The sequence continues at coordinate 2,576 of NZ_QOAY01000068.1, forward strand.
AATCCGGCGATGAGATCACGGCGCAGAACGGGCGGTTCGGACCGTACCTGAAGAAGGGCACCGATTCGCGATCGCTCGAGTCGGAGTCGCAGATCTTCGACGTGACGCTCGAGCAGGCGCTGGAGATCTACTCCCAGCCGAAGTACGGCGCCGGACGCAGGGCCTCCAGCGCGCTCGCCGAGTTCGAGGCCGACCCGGTCAGTGGCAAGCCGATCCGGATCCGTGACGGCCGCTTCGGTGCGTACGTGACCGACGGCGAGACGAACGTCACGATTCCGCGTGGGCAGAAGGTCGAGGACATCACCTTCGAGATCGCAGTGCAGATGCTCGCCGACAAGCGCGCCAAGGGCCCCGCCCCCAAGCGCGGTGCCGCCAAGAAGGCACCCGCGAAGAAGGCACCCACGAAGAAGCCCGCAGCGAAGAAGGCACCGGCCAAGAAGCCTGCAGCGAAGAAGACGACGGCCGCCACGTCCGCTGCGCGTTCCGCGGCGGCGAAGAAGGCCGCCGCGACGCGTGCCGCGAACGCCGCGGCGAAGGCAGCGGAGAAGGCGGACTCGTGACCTCAGGCCGCGGGGTGTGGATCACTCTCGAGGGCGGCGACGGCTCGGGCAAGACCACACAGTCGAACCTGCTCGCGGACTGGCTCGAAGGGGCCGGACGTACGGTCGTCCGCACCCGTGAGCCCGGCGGCTCGGAGGTCGGTCAGCTCATCCGCGACATCGTCCTGCACCATCGCGGCGACATCGCACCGCGCGCGGAGGCTCTGCTGTACGCCGCGGACCGGGCGCACCATGTCGCCACCGTCGTACGCCCGGCGCTCGGTCGGGGCGACATCGTGCTGCAGGATCGCTACCTCGATTCGTCCGTGGCGTATCAGGGCGCGGGTCGGGTGCTCGATGCGACGGAGATCCGCGACCTCTCGCTCTGGGCCGCCGAGGGTGCGCTGCCCGACCTGACGATCCTGCTCGACCTCGCCCCCAGTGAGGCGCGGGCTCGGCTGGACTCCGCCGACAAGCCGTTCGACCGGCTCGAGGCGGAGCAGTCGGACTTTCACGGACGCGTCCGCGACGCCTTCCTCGACCTTGCGAGAGCCGAGCCGGACAGGTTCCTCGTCGTCGACGCCGCAGCGGCCCCGGATGCGATCGCGGAGCAGATCAGGGCGAGAATCGCCGCCCTTCTGGACTGACCAGCGCGGTGGCACCTCTCCGTGCTTCCGACGTCGGTGGTCACGATTAGGCTGAGTGCATGCCCCAGACCGTTCCGGCCCCTTTCCCGTGGGCGGATGTGTGGGGGCAGGACGCTGCCGTCGACACGCTCCGTGCCGCGGCAGCCGATCCGTCGGCGCTCTCGCACGCCTGGCTGATCACGGGACCGCCCGGCTCCGGCCGTTCGACTCTGGCGTACGCCTTCGCAGCCGCACTCATCGCGGATCGGCCGGACGACGAGACCGTCATGCGGCAGGTGCTCGCAGGCACCCATCCGGATGTCACCGCCTTGCGCACCGACAAGGTCATCATCACGATCGCCGAGGCTCGCGGTCTCGTCGAGCGCTCTTACTTCGCCCCCTCCGCGGGCCGCTATCGGGTCATCGTCGTCGAAGACGCCGACCGTATGGTCGAGCGCACCTCCAACGTGCTCCTGAAAGCGCTCGAAGAGCCTCCGGAGCAGACGGTGTGGATCCTGTGCGCGCCGAGCGAGGCCGATCTGCTGCCCACGATCCGATCGCGCGTGCGATCGCTGCGGTTGCGGGAGCCCGATGTCGCCGACGTGGCCAGGCTCATCAGCCTTCGCACGGGGGTGGATGAAGCCGTCGCCGAGCAGGCGGCACGGCATGCGCAGCGCCACATCGGCATGGCCCAGCGGCTCGCCACCGACGATGCGGCCAGGCGCCGGCGAGACGAGACGCTCC